>NZ_JBHVEU010000200.1:0-15611 GCF_042802075.1 Kitasatospora sp. NPDC057518 | reverse complement strand
GCGTCCGGACCGAGCCGGGCGGCGAGCACCTGCCACAGCGCCGGGAGCGCCCGGCTGCCCTCCAGGGTGAGGCTGGTGTCGCGGCCGCGCAGGTGCAGCCCCTCGCGCAGCGGGGTCACCGCCACCCCGGGGCGCAGCCGGGGCCGGTGGGTCTCCGGTTCGGCCGTCATGCCGCCCCCTCCATGTACGTCCCGTCGGTGCGAGTCCCGTTCATGCGCGTCCCGTCCGTGCCCGCCTGGCCGGTCCCGGCCCCGGCCCCGGCCGCCTCCGGGGCGCCGAGGAGCGCCTGCCAGCGGTGCCCGGTCAGCTCGGGCACGCTGCGCACCAGCAGGTGGGCGGCGAGGTAGCGCTCCAGCGGGCGGACGTCGCAGATGGCGAGCAGCCGGTACAGGCCGTTGGTGCCGGTCCGGTTGATCAGGTAGTCCGGGCGGCGCCACATCGCGCCGTCGGGGTCGCTGCGGTGCAGCAGCCGGTGGAACTCGCTGTAGCGGGTGCGCAGTTCGGCGTTCCAGCGTTCGGCGGTGGCCCGGTCGCCGAGGGCCTCGGCGCGCTCCCGGTACGCGGTGTGGCGGCCGCCGAGGTCGGCTCCGGCCGCCAGCCGCCGCTCGGCGAGGCTCCAGGCGTTCGCCGACCAGTGCGCCCAGTCCCGCTCCCAGTCACGCGCCCCGCCTTCGGTGATCCGGCCCACCAGCGCCGTGACCGCCCGGCCGGTGCGCTCCCAGCGGCGCTCGAAGCCGGCCCGCAGGCTGCCGTCCGGGTCCTCGTGGACCAGGAAGTCCTCCAGGTGCGAGAGCACCGAGTAGTGCGCGCCGACCAGCCCGTCCGGGTGCGCGGTGGCGTGCGCGGCGAGCGCCGTCACCACCAGCTGCACCCGCGCCTGCGGCGTGTCGCCGTGCGCGCCGAGGAAGTGGCAGGCCGAGTCCAGGGCGGGCAGGCCGGTCCGCAGCAACTCCTCGCGCAGCTCGGCGGATTCGGCGCCGATCAGGGACCGCAGGGCGTGTTCGGCGGACCGGTCGACGGGCGCCGCGACGACGGTGTTGTCCGGCACCAACGGCCCGTACGGCGGTGCGACCAGCTCGGCCCGTCCGGCGGCGGCGGCCTCGGCGAGCAGCTGATCGTCCGAGCGGTCGGCGACGGAGGGGTGGGCGGCCGCCCACGCCCGCAGCGCCTCGGCGGACCGCCGCGCCGCCCCGGACACCCGCGCCTCGGGGCCGCGCAGCCGCAGCCGCAGGTGCGGACCGAACCGCCAGTGCCGCTCGACGTGGGCGGCCAGCCCCTCGGCCGCCGCCCGCCGGGCCAGCGGCAGGACGGCTTCGCGCAGCGCGCGGGCCTTGTCGGGCCGGTAGTGGTACAGGACCACGTCCCAGGCGGTCACGGCCCCCTGGCCGTCGGCCGGGTCACTCATCGGGCGCCTCCTCGGCGACGGCAGTACGGGCGGTCCGGACTGCTCGGGCGGTACGGGCGGAAGCGCGGGCAGCGGCCCCCGCCGTGCTGTCCCGGCCGGGCCGGTAGGTCTCCACCACGAGTTCCACGGCCCGGGTCGGCTCCAACTGCCCCGCGATGCCCGGCAGGGCCTCCTCCAGCACCGCGCCGCGCGGGTGCCGGGTGAGCCACTTGGCGAGGTGGCGCAGGTGCAGCGGGTTGCCGAGGTCGACGGGCTGCGGCTTGGGGGCGCGCAGGTGGGCGACGAAGGCGTCGGCGGGTGTGCCCGTGCCGTCGGCGGTGGCCGGTGCGGGGTGGAGGAAGAGCTGTTCGGGCAGGCCGAGCCGGGCCCGCCAGCGGGCGACGGTCGCGGCCGGGACCCCGTCGGGGCCCGGGTCGGCGGCGAGTTCGGCCCGCAGGGCGTCGAGCACCCCGGCCGGTAGCTGCCAGCGGCGGCGGGCGAGGACGACGTGCCGGTGGCGCAGCCGCGGGGTGCGCAGCACGCTGCCGCCGGGCGCGGCCAGGGTGGTGCGCGGCAGCAGCGGGCGGAAGTCGACGACCCCGTTGGGGTGGTCGGCGAGCAGTGGGCCGAGCCGCCGGGGCAGCATGACCGGCGCGAGGAAGCCCAGGTAGAGGACGTCGAGCAGTTCGCCGGTGCCGCGCAGCCGCAGCCGGAGCTGGTCGTCGGCCGGGTCGTGGACGAGGTCGAGGTCGGCCTCGGCGAGGCTGGTCCACCGCCGGTCAGGGCCGATCTCGTCGGCGAGCAGCCGGGGGTGGAGGTTGGCGTTGAAGCCGCCGACCGGCCGGACCTGGGCGGCGCGGGCACCGGCCCCGAGCCCGGAGCGGAGCTGCCGGGCGACCTCGGCGGCGGCCCGCGGGGGCAGGCCGTCGAGGAACCGGCTGGTGAAGCGCCCCCAGCCGCCGTAGACATGGTTGACGCACACCAGGCCGTCCCCGGGGTCGCGTTGGAGGAACCAGGAGTAGCTGAGCGGCCGGGCCGCGGTCCAGTGGGGCAGCCGGGCGGCCAGGGCGCGGACCCGCTCGGCGGGGAGCACGAGTTCGCCGTCCAGCTCCGGGAGGTGGGCGAACTCCTGTCGTAGCAGAGCCAGTTCGTCCGGCAGGCCGGTATCCGCCCAGGCGTCCGCCGCGTCGGCGCCGAAGTCCCAGGGCGCGTCGCACACCCCGCCGACCCCGTAGCGGGCGACGAAGCGGTCCCGGGCGGCCCGGCGCATCAGGTGGCCGTGGTCGAACAGCTCGGCGAGCGCGGTGAGTTCGGCGAGCACCGTACGGTCGGCCGCGCTCAGTCGGGGGCGCGGCGCGGCCGGCGTGTGGACGTCCTCGCTGAGGACGCTGAGCGGCGCGGCCTCGTCCGGCACCGGCCGTCCGGCGTCGGCCAGCAGTCGCCGCCAGTGGTCGGCGAGGGAGGCCAGCAGGGCGGGGCGGTGCTCGCCCGGGGTCGCCACCAACGAGCCTGTTGCCAGGTCGAGTCGGTCGAGCCGTTCAGCCAGTGCGGCGTCCTCCGGCCACTGCCGCAGCCAGTCGGCCAGGCTGCGGAGCGGCCGCCGGTCCTGCGGGTCGACCGGCTCGGCGGGCACCAGCAGCCGGGCCGTCAGGAGCCGGCCCACGAAGCGGTGCGCGGCCGGGTCGTCACCGGGGCGGCCGAGGGCCTCGGCGAGCCGGGCGGCGAGGCGGTCCGGCCGGTCCGGGGTGGCCGCGAGCGAGGCGAGCAGGGCCAGTTCGGGCCGGGCCGCGAGCTCGACCTCCTCCTCCCGGGTGACGAGGTAGCGCCCGCCCGCGAACACCACCTCGGCGCGCGCGTAGCGGGCGCGGCCGTCGGCGACCCGGGCGGCGCTGGTCATCCGGTGCGGCAGCGTACGGCTGCGGCGGGGGTCGTCGAGCAGGGCCTGGACGAGCGCGGCGACCAGCGCCCGGTTCTCCCGGACGACCGCGCGCGGGCCGTCCGCCGCCTCCTCCGCCTCCGCATCCTCCGCCGTCACGTCGGAGGTCCAGCCGACGGCGGTGAACCAGGACAGCGGGCTGGTCTTGGCGGTGGCCCGCAGGGCGTGCCGCAGGACGGCCGCCTCTTCCTTCCGGGCCCGTCCGCGCGGCTCCCCGGTCGCGCCCGCCGTGTGGGCCACCGCGCGCAGCAGGTCGGCGCTGGTGAGGGCGACGGCCCGGGTGAAGGCCGGCTCCCGGCAGATGCCCGCGAGGGAGGCCCGTTCGGCGGCCAGGGCGGGCGGGACGGCATCGGCGAGCGCCGCCAGCAGCCGGGCCCGCAGCCGTCGCAGCTCCAGCCACTCGGCGAGTCGGGGGACGCGGTGCGGCAGGTCGCCGAACCGGTCGAGCAGCGCCGCCCGCGGCGGGCGCCCGTTGTGCAGGTCGCGGCGGAGCGGCAGCACGACGCGGCGGTGGAACTCCTCGTCGTGCCCGGCCCGGCTGGCGTACAGGTCGTCGCAGAGGGCCGGCCGCAGGGCTTCGGCCGCGGCCTCGGCGGCGGTGAGGCCGCCCAGCAGCGCCCGGGCGCCCGCCGAGTCGGCGGACTGGGCGGGCCGGGCGAGGACGGTGGAGCGCACCAGGGCGTGGCGCGCGGTGTACGCGGCCGGTGCGGGTGCGTTCACGGGCGAGGGCGCGGGCGAGGGCGAGGGCACGCGGGCGTCCCGGGGCAGGGCGGTTCGGTTGGGCATGGCAGTTCCCTCCGACGGGGCCTGGCGGCGCGTCTCGTGGGACTGGTCGGACGGGCCGCGGCGTCGACGTCGCGGGCCCGGCCGGGATCCGCACGGCACGCCCTGGGTACGCGGGACGAACCCGACGCGTCCGGGTGGACGCGCCGGGTTCCGTCCTGATGCGCTGGCACCGGCCCCGGAAGGCCTGGCCGGCAGGCCCGGCGTACAACCGGACCCTAGGACGTCAGGCGGTCGGCACGTCCGGCAGCTGCGGCTGCGCGCAGGAGGACGAGCCCTGGCAGGAGCAGGAGCCCCAGGACGCGCCGTTCTCCGGCAGCGCGACGGTGTCGCGCAGCGAGGTGACGGTCAGCTCGCTGAGGTCGAGGTCCTGAAGGTCGAGGCCCTCGGTGGCAGCGGTACGGGACGTGGTGGTGTCGGACATGGCGAACTCCCTCGGATGGGCAGGCGTGCCGGTCGGACCGGAAAGGTGTGCCTGCGAGCGGGTGCTGCGGAATGTGCCGGGTCCCCCGTGGGTGCGCCGCACTCGGGCCGCTCGGGCCCGGGCTTCGCGCCGCCCGAGAACGAATCTAGGCACCCGGCGGCGCCCGGCGGTACGGCCGATCGGCACCTTGGCCGGGAGCCCGTACCCCGTCGGCTCAAGACCGGTCCGGCTCAAGCGGCACTCCAGCGGCCCCCCACGGGCCCCCGACCGCGGCCCGGCCCGGGCGCGACCGGCGCCGGCTCCGCGCGGCGTCCGTCCGTCCTGTTTCCGGTCCGCGGACTCGTCGGCGGGGCTCGCCGGGGAGGACCGGCCGTGCGACGACACGGGTGGGATCAACGGCCCACGGCGCGATCGACACCCGTGGTCGGGGCGTGCTCGTACGCAACCCGGCCCAGGACGTCCTGCGGGGCTTCTCGACCGGTCCTGGATCCCGCGTCGAGCGGCACCCGTTCAACGGCATGCGGAAGCCCGGCCGGGGGCGGGACGTGGGCCTGCCTTCGGACTCGCGCCCCCGGGGCCGCTCAGTGCAGCGGCAGCAGCCCCGGGACCGGGCCGCCCCGCCGGGTCAGGCGGCGCAGGAAGGTGGTGACGCCGGGGGTGCCGACCGCCCAGGCCCGGGCCTCCGTGTCCGGCCGGCGGCCGGGCAGCAGCGGCCGGTTCGGCGTGCCGCCCGCCCGCATGAGGACCAGCTCCGCCACCTCCTGGGCGGCGGCCCAGTGCCGGGCCTCGCCGGTGGCCACCGCGAGGTCGACGCAGAGGTCCCCGACGCCCGCGAGGCCGCAGCAGCGGAAGACCTGCGCGGTCCTCGGGGCGAGCGTCCGGCAGGTGTCGGCGGCGTCGGCGGCCAGCGCCGTCAGCGCGTCGTCGCCGTACTGCCGGCCGGCCTGGACCAGCAGGGTGCCGAGCCCGGCCAGCCCCCGGCACCAGGAGAGGTAGCGGCGGGTCGCCCCGGGTGCGCGGGCGGCGGCGATGATGCCGGGGAGGTCGGCCGCGAGGCCGTCCACGATCTCCCGGGCGGCGCGCCGGGACGCCTCGTCGGGCATCGCGAGCAGGAAGTGGGCGACGCCCGCGCGGCCGTGCGCGAAGCCCTCCGCGAGGGCGGCGGTGCCGGGGTTGGGCTCCTCCCCGAGGTCGTCCAGCGGACGGCCGACCAGTTCGGCGGCGCAGTCGGCCGCCGCCGCCCGGTGCGCTCCCGTCTCCGGGCCGAGCCCGGCGAGCAGCAGGTGCCCGGTGCCGATCCCGGCGGTCCCCGCGATCTGGTCGACGCCCGTCCCCTCGTACCGGCGGGGCGCCGGGGGCTGGGTGCCCAGCGCGGCGGCCGCCTCGGCGAGGAACAGGTCGACGCCCGTACGGCCCTGGTGGAGCGAGCCGTCCAGGCGGCCGAGGGCCGGGTGGGCGGCCGTCCAGGCGGCCAGGTCGGCGGCGGCGGAGCGGGCGTCCGGGCGGTCCGGGTGCTGGAGGAGTTCGAGGCCGAGGCCGGCGGCGCCGTCGTACAGCGAGAGCAGGGTCCGGGGCCGCTCGGCGCCCGGGTCGGCGGCGAGCAGCTCGCGGGCCATCCGGACGCAGGTGGTGACGGTGTGGTCGAGCGCGCCGTCCAGGACGCTCCGCCGGGTCTCCGCGTTCCACCGGGCGTGGCGGGCCCGCCGGGTCGGCACCGTCCCCTCCCGCAGCCGGGCCGCCGTGGCCGCACGCCGCGCCGGGTCGAGGCTCAGCAGGCCCTCGACGAGTTCCGCGGCCGGGTGCCCGGGCTCCGGGAGGGCGGCGCGCAGGCAGGCCAGGGTGCGGTCGCGGTTGGTCGCCGGGTCGGGGTCGATCACCACCGGGTCGAGGCCGGTGAGGGCGTGGTGCAGGGTGGCGCCCAGCGCGTAGTGGTCCTCGGTGGGGTCCTCTCCGGTGGCGCCGGGCAGGCCGTACCCGGCGGTGGCGCCCGGCGGGCGGTCGCCGTCCAGGGCGCTCACACCGAAGTCGACCAGCGCGGGCCGGCCGTCCCGGTCGAGCACGACGTTCGCGGGCTTGAGGTCGCAGACCACCACGCCGCGCGCGTGCACCGCGTCCAGCACCCGCAGCAACGCGCGCGCCAGCGTCCACCAGTCCCGCCCGCCCGGGCCGTCAGCGGAACCCGCGCCACCCGCGTCTCCCGCCTCGGCGTCGTACGGGCCGCGGGTGAGCACCTCGCGGCGCAGGTCGGACCGCCCGCAGGCGGTGCTGACCAGGTACTCGTCGGTTCCGTGTCGGAAGTAGTCGACCAGCGCGGGCACTCCGGGGACCCCGGCCAGCGCGTCGAGCACCCGGCGCTCGTGCCGCAGCCGGCCGCGCGCGTCGACACCCGCGCCGTCCTCGGCGACGAAGGCCCGGGCCTGCTTGACCACCACCTCGCGCCCGGTGGCGAGGTGGACCGCGCGGTAGACGTGGCCGCTCGGCGCGCGGGTGATGCCGGCGGTGATCCGGTAGCGGCCGTCGCCGACCCGGGTGGTCGCCGGGCGGGCGGGGGCGCCGGGCGCCTCGAACGGGTCGCTCGCCCAGGGCGGTCGGCGATAGCGGGCCTCGGCCAGGCCGGGGAACAGCGCGCCGTCCGGGCCGGCCATGCCGGCCTGGGCCTCGTCGTCGGTGACCCGGAACGGACCGTAGCGGTAGTGCACCGGGGCGTCCGGCCGCACCCGGCGGTCGCTGACCACGGCGGGGCCTTCCCGGCCGGCCAGCGCCTGCGCCAACTCCAGCCCCAGGGCCCGGACTTCCTCGGGCCGGGGGTAGACCGTGACGGCCTTGCCCACGGCAGCGGCGCCGTGCCGTCCGCTGTTGAGTTCCCACAGCGCCGCCGTGCTCACCGCGAACTTCACGTCGCAGACCCGGCCGAGCAGGATCGGGAGCGCCGTGTCCAGCAGCGCTTCGAAGCCGTCCGGGCGGGCGGAGAGGTGCAGCTTCCAGCCGTGGGCGAGCTCCGGCATGCGCGGGTCCCGGAGGTACCACCACTGGCCGTCGGTGCGCAGCGGGCGGTGCGGGCCGGGCGCGCGGGCGGCCAACTGCTCGGCCCTGCCGCCCAGTTGCTCCCGCAGTGCGTCCCGGTGCGCGGCCTCGGCGGAGCCGGGGTCGGGCGGTGCGTTCATGGTTCCGTCCTCCCCCGGTCCGCCGTGGTCCGCCGTTCGTTCGGATCCGGGTGGATCAGGCGTTGAACTCACAGGGGAAGCGGGTCGGGACGTAGGTCACCCACGGCTCGCCCAGGCAGGCGGCGGGCGCGAGGTCGGCGTCGAACTCGTCCTCGAAGACGATGGCGTCCTCGTCGATCTCCAGCGGGCCGGCGTCGCGGATGTCGGTCAGCAGGGCACTCATGGGGGTCCTCCCAATCATTCAGGTGGTTGGGTCCTGCGTGCTGAGCGCGCTCATGCTAGCCAGGCCACCCGACCCGGGACAGGGAGCTGACGGACCCGCCGGATCGACTACGACAAAGGGAGGTTCCGTTTGTGGACGCCGGCTCCCGCCCGCGCCCACCGGGACGACACGAGCCGGTCAGCCGCGCAGGCGCCGGGCCCGGAGGTACTCGCGGGCCAGCAGGCGCAGCGCGGCGGGCTTCGCCGGGCCCGCCGAACGGCGCAGCAGGGCGCCGAGGTCGGCGCGGGCGGCGGCGCTGGTGAGCTCCTCCACGCCGACGATGCAGCGGACCATCGGGCGGTGGGCGGGCGGCACCCGGTCGATCACGGCCCGGCCCTCGGCGAGGCTGCGGTCGGCCCGGTCCAGCAGGGCGGCGAGCAGAGCCCGTACGGCGGGCAGGTCGCGGGCCTGTTCCAGGTCGGCGCGGGTGACGCCGTGCTCCCGGAGGGTCTGCTCGGGGATGGTCAGCCGGCCCTCGGCGAGGTCCTCGGCGAGGTCGTTGACGAAGTCGAGCCGCTGGCTGCCGTCGATGAAGGTGCGGCAGGCGGCGCGGTAGTCACGCTGGTCCCCGTCCGGGCCGAGCAGGGCGGCGACCACCATGAAGCCGGGCAGCGAGTACCCGTCGATGTAGGCCTGGTGGTCCTCCTCGGTGGCGAACCCGGTGAAGTCCAGGTCGGCCCCGGTCGCGGCGAGGAAGTCCAGCACCCGGTCCCGCAGCACGGGGTGGGCGGCGACGCTGTTCAGCAGGGGGCGCAGCTCGGGGTCGTCGGTGCGGCCCGCGGCGAGGCTGTCGGTGACCAGCCGCTGCCAGCGGGCGGAGGCCGCCCGGCGTTCGGCGAGCGGGCCGCTGTCGAGCAGGGTGTCGGTGCGGTGCATGAAGGCGGCGGCGGCGATCACGTGCGGGACCGTCCGGGCGGGCAGCAGCAGGTCGGCGGCGAGCGCGACCTCCCGCTTGTACCGGGCGACCTGCTCCCGCTGCCGGCCGTAGTCGGCCCGCAGCCCGGCCTCCCGCACCCCGGCCGCGTCCAGCGCCCGCTCCCACCTGCCCACTCGGTCCACCCCATCGTTTGTTCGACGGGGGTCGAGCGTAGCCGGTGGGAGCGGGAGGACCTATTCGGGCTCCCGGGACCGTGCGGTCCCGGACCGCGGCCCCCGCGGCGCCGGACCGCAGGGCCCAGGGGCGCCGGTCAGCGCTGGCGGATCGCGGAGAACCCGCAGGCCGGGGTGCAGAGGGTGACGATGCCGCTGTAGCGGTGGGTGGTACGGCCCCGGGTGACACTGTGCACGGTGTGCTTCTCGCGCAGGTTGAGCTCCCGGCAGCGCGGGCAGGCGGCGCCGACCGGCTGGCCCCACGGGCGGTTCGGGTTGAGCTTGGCGATCGAGACGACCATCAGCACCGCGGCCACGCCCGCGCCGCCGAAGCCGACCACCCGCCACACGCCGTTCCCGGACTCCCGACGGTCGATCATCTCGTCGTACGAGTAGGTGCCCCCGCCGCCGCGGCTGGACCATATCCGGCACTCGCTGTGCCGGGTCATGGTCTTGCCGTCGCAGGTCGGCGGGGTGTCCGGGTCCGCCTTGCCGACCACCAGGGCCAGGAAGAAGCCGAGTGCGATCAGCAGGCCGAACAGGACCACGGCGACGGTCCGGCTGCGCCCGGTGTGCAGCCGTTTGCGCTCGTTGTACGCCGTATCGATCACTGCCTGGGCCATGTTGCCCCCGTCGACCGCCACTGGCTCTCCTCCTGGTGTCCGCTTCGCCCGCCCGGCCCGTGGTGCCGGGCGGGAGGCGCCCCTCGGGTGGGGGCGAGAAGAACCCACCACGAAGGGCGTTTGCTTGTACGGAACTTGGGAAGAACTTGACCTTTCAGTCCTCCGCCGCGACCGAGGCCAGGTAGGCCTCCGCCCTGGCCGGGTCGAAGTACCACTCCTCCAGGTCCGCCGGGTCGTCGAAGGCGTTGGCGAACCGGTGGGCCACGGCGGGCAGCGAACCGCCCGCCCCGAGGATCCGGAGGACGTGCGGGGGCGGCGGGGCGAGCAGCTCGTTGCTCCAGGTGGTGGAGGGGGCGGCGGTTCGCCAGAACCCGTCGAAGGCCGCCTGCTGGAAGGCCCGGTCGAAGGGCCTGTCGCCGTGGGCGAGGATCGCCGCCAGGTAGCCGGCGGCGCACTTGGCGGCGTTGTTGGAGCCCTGGCCCGCGATCGGGTCGTTGAGGACGACCACGTCCGCGACGCCCAGCACCGTTCCACCGCCGGGCAGTTCGCCGATCGGACGGCGCACCCCCGGGGCGAAGCGCCCGGCCAGCGTCGCTCCGGCGTCGGTGAGTTCGACGCCGGAACGGGTGCGGTCGTACTCCCAAGGCGTGAAGGCCTTCATCAACTCCAGCGTCACCCGCAGGTGTTCGGCGGGATCGCGGATCCCGTCGAAGGCGTCCGCCGGGCCGCCGGGAATCGCCTCCCAGACCATGGCGTCGCACGGGCCGGCCTCGGTCAGCGCCGGCACCAGGAAGAGCTCGCCGACGCCCGGCACCAGGTTGCAGCGCACCGCCGGGTAGTCGTGCTCGGGGCGCGGACCGAGCCCGTGCACATAGCTGGCCGCCAGCGCGCGCTGCGGCCGCTCGTACGGGGAGCGCTCGTGGTCGCGCTCGAACAGCGAGGCCAGCGCGCCCTTTCCGGAGGCGACCAGCACCAGGTCGTACGAGCCGACCAGGTTCTGCAGGTCGGCCGCGGTCACCTGGCGCAGCTCCACCCGGCCGCCGCGCTCCGCGAACAGCTCCAGCCAGGTGGACATCTTCAGCCGCTGGTCGACGGACTGCGCGTAGGCGTCCAGCCGCCCGACCCAGTCGACCGCCCGCTCCGCCTCCGGCCCGGCGACCGAAACCCCGAGGCCCTCGATCCGGGGCGCCCGGTCGGCCCACAGGTCCAGGCCGAGGGCCCGCTCGGTGCGCAGCGCGGAGTCGAACATGCACTGGCTGGACATCACCCGACCGCCGCGCACCTCCTCCGGGCCGCGGTCGGTCAGCACGGTCACGTCGTAGCCGTGCGCCTGTAGCCCCAGGGCCAGTTGGAGTCCGGCCTGCCCTGCGCCGACGATCAGAACTCTGCGCATCGCCCCTGCTCTCCTGGTGGTACGTCCCGGACGGCGGCCCGGACGGACCGGCCGTCTCCGGCCTGCTTACCAGTCATCGGGGCCGCCCGTCCACGGGCCGTACCGGCCTTCGCTCCCGACCCGTACGGACGCTCGCCCCCGACCCGTACCGGCGCCCGGTCCCGCCCCGCCTCACCCCGTGACCAGCCGTCGGCCGCTGACCTCCTCCGGGCGGATCCGCACCCAGCGCGGCCGCGCCCCGCCCGCCCAGGGGGCCGCGCCGGGCAGCCCGGCCAGCCGGTCGAGCTCGGCGGGGTCGTCCACGTAGTGCGCCGGGCCGAGGGCGAGCACGCTCCAGCCGCGCCCGAGGTACTCGTCGATGTGGTCGACCTGGAAGGAGACCGCGGCCCCCTCCACCGGGGCGGCGGCGTCGTGCTCGCCGGTGCGGTAGGCGAAGGAGCCCTGGTCCACCACGTAGTTGACCGGCAGCACCACCGGCCCCGGCTCGACCGGCAGGGCGATCCGGCCGATGCCGTGGCCGCCGACCAGCTGCCAGCACTCCGGCTCGGTGAGGTCGAGCAGCCGGGGGCGCGGGCCGGGGCCGCCCTGGCCGGGCGCGGCGTCGGCACGGCCGGACCGCAGCTCGCCCGGGGTGGTGTCGAGGGCGGCGGCGATCCGGACGAAGCCCGCCGGGTCGAAGCCGGGCCCCGCCTCCAGCAGGCACCGCAGGTAGCGGGGGGCCATCGCGGCCCGGTTGGCCAGGGCCTCCTCGCTGAGGCCCAGCTGCTCGCGCCGTTCGGCGATCCGACGGGCGACGGCGGCGGGGTCGGGGGTGTCGTTCACGGTGGTGACTCCTCGGCTGGCCGGGGGCCGTCTGGCCGCGTCCGGGCGTTGACCAGGGCGGATCCATCCAAGCGCCCGGCCCCCGGCAAGTCGAGCAACGGCCCGGCCCCGTGCGTGTCGGTCCGCGCCCCCGGGCCGCCGGTGCCCCCGGAGCGGAAACCCGGGGCCGGACGGGCCCCGCTGTGGAAGCATGGCGCGGGTGCTGACCATAGAGATCAACGGCCGCCGGGCGGACGCGGAGAGCGTGTACCGGGTGGCGACGCGGAACTTCGGGCACTTCACCTCGATGCAGGTGCGCGACGGGGCGGTCCGCGGCCTGGACCTGCACCTGGAGCGGCTGGAGACGGCGTCGCGCGCGCTGTTCGGCGAGGGGATCGCGTGCGACGGCGGAACGATCCGGGGGCTGATCGGGCGGGCGCTCGGCGCGGACCGTGACGCGTCGGTCCGGGTGACCGTCACCGCGCGGCTCGGCGACCCGGCCTCGCCCGACGTCATGGTGGCCGTCACCGACCCCGTCCCCGACGCGCCCCAACCCGCGCCGCGCGTCCGCACGGTGACGTACGAACGCGAACTGCCCCACGTCAAGCACCTCGCGACGATGGGCCTGAGCTACCAGCCCCTCCAGGCCCGGGCCGCGGGCTTCGACGACGTCCTGTTCGTCGGGCGGGACGGGCGCCTGAGCGAGGGATCGATCTGGAACGTCGCCTTCTGGGACGGCCGGCAGGTCGTCTGGCCGGAGGCGGACGTACTGCCCGGCATCACGATGCAGCTGCTGCGGCGCGGTCTGACCCGGCTCGGGCTGCCCTGGGAGGTCCGGCCCCTGACCGCCGACGACCTGCCGGGCCTGGGCGCCGCCGCGGCGACCAACTCGATCTGCCCCTGCCAGCCGCTGGCCGCCATCGACGGCACGTCCTTCCCCGCCGACGGGGGCGCCCTGGCCGAAGCCCTCGCCGCCGCCTGGGCCGTGATCCCCTGGGAAGCGGTCTGAACGCACCGGCCCGTCCGGCCCCGCGGGAGTGAGGTCCGGGACCGGCTACCCCTTGGTCCTCCGGTCGCGCCAGGCCGGGGCGAGCGCGGCGAGCATCACCGCCGCGGTGAGCACGAACGCCCACGGGTAGCCCGTCGCGCCCGCGACCGCGCCGAAGGCGACGGCGCCGACGCCCATGCCCCCGTCGAAGGCGACGTTCCACAGCGCCGTCACGGTGCCGTACCCGGCGGGCGGCACCCGGGCGTACATCAGCGTCAGCGTCGCGTTCTGCGCGACGCCGAAGCCCGCGCCGAACACCGTGGCCCCGGCCACCACGGCGACCGGGCTGCCCGTCGAGGCCAGCAGCAGCACCCCGCCGGCGCAGACCAGCAGGGCGGGCAGCACCAGCCCGGACGCGCCCCGGCGGTCCCCGTACCGCCCGGCCAGCCAGCGGGTCGCCGTCGCGGCCGCGGGCTGGACCAGCAGCGCCGCCGCGACGGCGGCGGCGGACGGCACGGCCAGCGGCAGGAAGGTGACCAGGATCCCGGCCGCCAGCGCCGTCGCGCCGAACACCACGGCCGGGCGCAGCAGCGCGCCGCTGCGCAGCCCCTCCCGCAGGCCCACCGTCGGCCCGTCGGCCCGGGTGCGGTCCGGCAGCGCCGGGACGGAGACGACGGCGGCCAGCGGCGCCGCCGCGCCGATCGCGAACACCCAGCCCCAGCCGACGTGCTGGGCCAGCCAGACACCGAGCGGCTGACCGGCCAGGGCGGTCAGCCCGGAGACCAGCCCGACCAGGGCGAGCCCCTCGCCGCGCCGTTCGGCCGGGATCAGCGCGGCGGTCAGCGCCCCGCCCGCGACCAGCGCGACGGCGAAGCCGAGCCCGCGCAGCAGGCAGACCGCGACCACCGCCGCCATGCCGCCGGTCCAGGCGAGCGCCAGGGTGGGCGCGCCCAGCAGCACCAGCCCGGCCGCCAGCGCCCAGCGGTGGCCGAACCTCGCGGTCAGCGACGGGGTGGCGAGCTCGCCGACCACGGTGGCGAACATCAGCGCACCGGTGGCCAGACCCGCCGCGTGCTCGCCGCCGCCGGACTCCTGGGCGTACAGCGGGACGGCGGAGAGCAGCAGGTTGAACCCGGTGGTGCAGCCGAAGAGGGAGACGAGGCGCACCAGCAGCGCCCACGTCACCAGCGGCGGCCGGGCGCGGCCGGAGCCCGCCGCGGAGGCGGTGGTGGTGGTCACCCGGCGACGCTACCGGCCCGCACGGGCCGCCGGTAGGCCCCGCCGAAGCCGCCGGGACACCGCCAGGACGCCGTCGGAGCCCCGGTCGGACCCGCGCCGAGGCCATAGGCCAGCCCTATGACCTCATAGATCATCACCACCTACTTCCCAGGTCATCCGTAGGGTTTGCTACAAAGGTTCAGACCACGTTTGCATCGCGCCCGACCGGAGGACCACTCGTCATGCCCCGCCCGATCCGAGTCGCGATCGTCGGAGCCGGCCCCGCCGGCATCTACGCCGCGGATGCCCTGCTGAAGTCCGACGCCGCCCAGGACCCCGGTGTCTCCATCGACCTGTTCGAGCGGATGCCCGCCCCGTTCGGTCTGATCCGCTACGGGGTCGCCCCCGACCACCCGCGCATCAAGGGCATCGTCACCGCCCTGCACCAGGTGCTCGACAAGCCCCAGGTCCGGCTGTTCGGCAACGTCGACTACCCGAACGACCTCGCCCTGGACGACCTGCACCGCTTCTACGACGCCGTGGTCTTCTCCACCGGCGCGATGGCCGACCGCGCCCTGGACATACCCGGCATCCACCTCGACGGCTCCTACGGCGCGGCCGACTTCGTCTCCTGGTACGACGGCCACCCGGACGTGCCCCGGACCTGGCCGCTGGAGGCCGAGAAGGTCGCCGTGCTCGGCGTCGGCAACGTCGCCCTGGACGTCGCCCGGGTCCTCGCCAAGACCGCCGACGAGCTGCTGCCCACCGAGATCCCGCCGAACGTCTACGAGGGCCTGCGGCGCAACCGGGCCGTCGAGGTGCACGTCTTCGGCCGCCGCGGCCCCGCCCAGGCCAAGTTCAGCCCGATGGAACTGCGCGAGCTGGACCACTCCCCCACCATCGAGGTGATCGTCGCCCCCGAGGACATCGAGTACGACGACGGCTCGATCGCCGAGCGCCGCGCGGTCAAGCACGTCGACCTGGTCGCCTCGACGCTGGAGAACTGGGCGATCCGCGACGTCGGCGACCGCCCGCACCGGGTGTACCTGCACTTCTTCGAGTCCCCGGTCGAGGTGCTCGGCGAGGACGGCAAGGTGGTCGGCCTGCGCACCGAGCGCACCGAGCTGGACGGCACCGGCAACGTGCGCGGCACCGGCGCCTTCACCGACTGGGACGTCCAGTCGGTCTACCGCGCGGTCGGCTACTACTCCGACGAGCTGCCCAAGCTGCCCTTCGACCCGGCCTCGGGCACCGTCCCGCACCAGGCCGGACGGGTCCTGGACGGCGACGGCTCGCACCGCACCGCCACGTACGTCACCGGCTGGATCAAGCGCGGCCCGGTCGGCCTGATCGGCCACACCAAGGGCGACGCCAACGAGACCGTCGCCTGCCTGCTGGACGACCACGCGGCCGACCGCCTGCCCGGCGCCGTCGAGCCGGAGCCGGCGGCCGTCGAGGAGCACCTGCGCGCGCAGGGCGTCCGCTTCACCACCTGGGACGGCTGGAAGCTGCTGGACGCCCACGAGCGCGCGCTCGGCGAGGCCTC
>NZ_JBHVEU010000199.1:0-15679 GCF_042802075.1 Kitasatospora sp. NPDC057518 | reverse complement strand
TCCGTGAACACTGGAGAAGGCGGCGCGATCATATGTATGAACAGGCGTGCACGCCGGGCACCACCAGACCGGACCGGCATCCGGCCGGGACCTGATCGACCACGGGGAGCTCGCGGCCATGGCAGAACTCGGCACCACCCTCAACGGCCAGCACCAGTCCACGCAGGGCCAGCACCACCACGTCACCGCGCAGGGCCAGCACGGCACCGCCCAGGGTCAGCACACCGCCGGCCACGGGCCGCACACCACCGGCCAGGGCCAGCACGGCACCGCCCACCGCCCGTCGGCGGCCGGCCGGCTGCCGTCCGTGCTGATCGCCACCCGGCACGGGGAGTCCACCGCCAACGTCGAGTTCCAGCTGGCCGAGGCCGCCGGAGCGCTCAGCGTCCCGATCAGCTGCCGCGACGCCGACATCCCGCTGTCGCTGCAGGGCCGGCAGCAGGCCCAGGCGCTCGGCCACTGGTGGGCCGGCCTGCCCAGCGCCGACCGCCCGCGCAGCGTCTGGTGCTCGCCGTACGTGCGCACCGCCGAGACCGCCCGGATCGCGCTCGCCCAGGCCGCCGGGCTCGGCTCCGTCCCGGTCACCCTCGCCGTCCGGTACGACGAGCGGCTGCGCGACCGCGAGCTCGGCGTCCTGGAGATGCTGCCGAAGGCCGCGATCGAGGCCAAGCACCCGGAGGAGGCGGCCCGGCGGCGCAAGATGGGCGAGCTGTACTACCGCCCGCCGGGCGGCGAGTCCTGGGCCGACGTCGCGCTGCGGGTGCGCAGCCTGCTGCGGGACCTCTGCGAGGAGGAGGCCGGACGGCCCGTCCTGCTGGTCGCGCACGACTGCACGGTGCTGATGCTCCGCTACGCGCTGGACCGGCTCACCGAGGACCAGCTCACCGCGCTCGGGCCGGTGCACAACTGCTCCACCAGCCTCTGGCGGGCCCAGGACGGGCGGCTGCGGCCGGACGGCTGGAACGGCGTCGGGCACCTGACGGCCGGGACGGACTGACGGTTGGTCCGGACCGACCGACTGGCGGGAACCGGCGGCTTCCTCAGCCCGCCTTCGGTTCCGGGTCCGGGTCGGCGAAACAACGCCGGTAGGCCAGCGGCGTGGTGCCCAGCCGGCGGCCGAAGTGGTGCCGCAGCGCGGCCGCGTTGCCGAAGCCGCAGCGGGCGGCGATCGCGTCCACCGGCTCGGTGGTGGACTCCAGCAGCCGCTGGGCGAGCAGCACCCGCTGCCCGACCAGCCAGCGGTGCGGGGTGGTGCCGGTCTCCTGCTGGAAGCGGCGGGCGAAGGTGCGCGGCGACATGTGCGCCCGGGCGGCCAGCTGCTCGACGGTGGCCTCCTCGGCCAGGTGGTGGCGCATCCAGTCCAGCAGCGGGGCCAGCGAGTCGCCGGCGGCCTCCGGCAGCGGCCGGTTCACGAACTGGGCCTGCCCGCCCTCCCGGTGCGGTGCCACCACCATCCGGCGGGCGATCTCCCGGGCCACCTCGGCGCCCTGCACCTTGCGCACCAGGTGCAGACAGGCGTCGATGCCGGCCGCCGTCCCGGCCGAGGTGATCACCGGGTCGTCGTCCACGTACAGCACGTCCGGCTCGACCGTGGTCAGCGGGAAGCGCTCGGCCAGCTCCTCGCCGTGCCGCCAGTGCGTGGCGGCACGACGGCCGTCCAGCAGCCCGGCGGCGCCCAGCACGAAGGCGCCGCTGCAGATGGACAGCACCCGGCCGCCGCCCTCGACCACCCCGCGCAGCGCCGCCAGCAGCGGCTCCGGGTAGCCGGGGCGGATGCTCGCCGCGGTGACCACGGCGAGGTCCGCACCGGCGAGGCGCTCGGGACCGTACGGGACGTCCACCGCGAATCCGGAGTGGGTGGCGTGCGACCCGGGACGGGCCCCGGCGATCGCGAAGTCGTAGCCCGGCAGCCCGTCGGCGGTGCGGTCCAGGCCGAACACCTCGCAGGCCACACCCAGTTCGAAGGGGTGGACCTCCTCCAGCACCACCGCGACCACGTTCTTCAGCATGCCCACCAGGATGCCCCCGGCGCCCGCCCCGGCGGAAGGAAGGGGACGGCGGGAGGATGGCAGGATTTCGAGGTGATCGGTCGTTCCTGCCACTCGTGGCCGCGGCGCCGCCCGGCCACAGTGGTGCCCATGGACAGCGACACCCTCATCGGCTCACTCGCGATGACCGCGGCCGTCGGCGGTTTCGGCCTGCTCGGCCTGCTGATCGGCCGCGAGACCTCCCACGGCCCGGCGGCCGGCCGCGACAACTACCACCGCCCGGGCGGCTACCCGGCCGACCCGGCCCGCCCCGACCGGCTGCACGGCACCGCCGATCCGGCCCCGACCCCGGCCCCGTCGAGCGCTTCGACCCGTTCGACCCGTTCGACCCCGGAGGACCGTCCCGACCAGGGCTCCGGCACACTGGCCGCATGGACTTCCTCATCCGCCAGGCCCTCCCGGAGGACCTCGCCGACGCCGGCCGGATCACCGTCGAGGCCTTCGTCGGCGACGGCTTCACCAACCCCACGAGCAGCTACGTCGACCTGCTGCGCGACGCCGGGCGACGGGCCCGCGAGGCCGAACTCCTGGTCGCCGTCGACACGGCCGGAGCCGGGGTCCTCGGCTGCGTGACCTACGCGGTCGGCGGCACCGAGTGGGCGGACATCGCCACCCCGCGGGAGGGCGAGATACGGATGCTCGCCACCGCCGCCGCCTCCCGCGGCCGCGGCGTCGGCGAGGCCCTGGTCCGCGCCACCGTCACCCGCAGCCGCGAACTCGGCCTGGCCGGCATGGCCTTCTCCACCCGCCCGGAGATGACCACCGCCCACCGCGTCTACGAGCGCATCGGCTTCCGGCGCACCCCCGAACGCGACTGGGCCCCGTACCCGGGGATGGACCTGATGGTCTACACCATGGCCTTCTGACGACCGGCCCGGGCCCGTGGGACGTCACCGGCAATCCCCCCTTGCCGGTGACCGACAGACGATCAACAGGCGTCTTTTGATATAACCACAGATCAAGACATGTCCCATGGACACGTCGTGACAGTCGATCGACCCCGGGGGAACAGACCACATGGACGACGGGCCCGGTCTCGGCGCGCCCACGAGCGGGCCCACGCTCCAGGACATGCGCAGGAGCAGGGGCGTCGAAGCCCCCACCGGCAGCCGCTACGCGGTCCCCGCACCGACGCCGGAACCCCGCGGTCCGCTGCCGCCCTCCGTCCGCTTCAAGGCGGTCGACGGCCTGCGCGGCCTGGCCATCGCCTCGGTGCTGCTCTACCACACCAACTGGTTCCAGAACGGGCTGTTCGGGGTGGACGTCTTCTTCGTCCTCTCCGGCTTCCTGGTCACCCTGGTGCTGGTCCGCGAGCTGGACCGCACCGACGGCATCCGGCTCGGCGTCTTCTACCGCCGCCGGGCCAAGCGGCTGCTGCCCGGCCTGTTCGCCACCATCATCCTGGTGGTGGGGCTGTCCGCCCTGGTCAGTCCGCTACGGGACGTCAGGGACCTCCGACCGCAGGCACTGGCCGCGCTCGCCCAGGTCGCCAACTGGGCCCAACTGTCGCGCGGTGACGCCTACTGGCAGCACTTCGAGTCGATCGACCCGCTCGCGGCCATGTGGTCGCTCAGCATCACCGAGCAGTTCTACGCCCTCTGGCCGCTGCTGCTGCTCGTGGTCTACGGCGTCTGCCGCCGCTCCGTCCGCGCCGCCGGCTTCGTCACCGCCGGACTGTTCGTCGCCGCCGCGCTGGTCGCCCCGCTGTTGTGGAACGGCCACAACAGCGACCGTCTCTACCTCGGCACCGAGACCCGTGCGGTCGGCTTCGCGGCCGGCGCCACCGCCGCCTTCGGGGTCTACCTGTGGCAGCGCCACAAGGTCCGCGCCGGCTCCTCCGACGGCACCGGCGGATCGCGCTCCCGTTCGCGCGTGCCGGCCGGGCCGGTCCTGCCCACCCTGGCCGGCACCGCGGCCCTCGGCGGCCTGGTCTGGGCCAGCCTCTCCGTCGGCAGCTACCACGAACCATGGCTCTACCGGGGCGGGCTGGCCGTCGTCGCGGCCCTCGCCGCCGTCCTCACCGTCTCGCTCTGCCAGGAGCGGGGACCGCTGGTGTGGCTGATGTCGCTGCCCCCGCTGCGGCTCACCGGCACCATCTCCTACAGCCTCTACCTGCTCCACCTGCCGGTGTACTGGCTGCTCCAGCACTACCTCGACGACATCTCGCCGAAGCGGCTGCTGCTCATCGGCGCACCGGTCTCCTGGGTCCTGGCCTGGCTGCTGCACACCGGCACCGAGAAGCTGCGGGTGCTGCGCTGGCGGGCCTTCCCGGCCGTCCCGCTCGTGGCCGTCACCGCCGCCGTGGCCACCACCGGCGCCTGGTACCTGCCCGCCTGGATCACCCACGACATGAGGACCGGGCCGAGCGGCAAACCGCTGGTCCTGCTCCTCGGCGACTCCTTCTCCCAGGACCTCTCCACCGGCCTGTACCGGCACGGCGACCGCTACCGCGTCGTCGACGGCGGGATCAGCGGCTGCGGGGTGTTCGGCCCGGAGAAGGTGCGCACCACCTCCCAGGAGGAGTTCGAGACCAGCCAGGAGTGCCGCGACCGGGCCGCCGCCTGGGACCGGCAGCTCGACGGCGGGCCGCAGGCCGTCGTGGTCCACCTCGGCTGGGACGCCGCCGAGCAGTACGTCGACGGCAGCTGGCTCAACCCCTGCGACGAGGACTACCGGACCATCTACGGCACCCGGCTCGCCCAGGCCGTGGACCAGATCCGCCATCGCGCGCAGGACGCCCGGGTGCTGCTGATGAACGAGCGGGTCGAGAACGGCGCCATCAACAAGACCTGGGGCACCTGCTACAACCAGCAGGTCGGCGACTTCGTGAAGGCCTCCGGCGGCGCCGTCCGACTGCTCGACCTCAACACCTTCTACTGCCCGTACGAGACCTGCGCCTGGAAGGACAAGCAGGGCCACCTGGTCTCCCCGGCCAACGACGGGGTGCACCTCACCCCGGCCGGCATGCGGTTCGTCACCCCGTGGCTGGAGAAGGAGATCGCGGGCGCGCTGGCGGACGCGGCACCCGGCCGCCCGGCCGCGGCGCCCACCTCGACTCCCGTCCCGACGCCCACACCGACACCGACGCCGACTCCCACACCGACCCCCACCCCGACGCCGACCTCGACCTCGACCGGCAAGCCGACGACCGGCCATAGCCCGACGAAGTCCACCCGGCCCCCGGCCCCCAAGACCACCGGCCCCCAGGGCGAGGGGACCTAGCAGCGGGGGCCGCGGGACGGCCGGGCCTCAGGAGGGCGGCAGTTCGTAGGACTGCGCGAAGCAGGTACGGATCGCCTGCTCGGAGGCGGGACGCCCGGCGAAGTCCATCCGCGGGGTGTCCTGGTCGGTCGGCAGGGTGGGGTCGATGCCGAAGTAGAGCGACCAGAAGTACACCCCGCCCAGCTTGCGCTCCTGCGCCACCTGGCAGACCGCGGTGAACCAGGCGGCCTGGACGGCCTCGTTCAGCTCGCGCTTGGTGTAGAAGTCGCCGGGCGTCTTGTAGGCGCCCTTCTGCGCCGGGATGCCCACCTCGGTGAGCTTGGTGGCCGGCTGCGGCCCCGCGCCCCGCTTGTCGAGCCAGCTGTGCCAGCTGGCCACCAGGTCGGCCACCGGGGCGTCGTCGCCCGCCGACTTGGCGGGGAAGTAGGCGTCCACGCCGGTCCCGTCGGTCGGCAGCGGGAGCGCCCCCTTGGACCAGTTGTCCCAGTTGGCGTCGTACACGATCTGGCCCCGGAAGGTCTTCCGGGCCTGCTCGATCAGCCCCGTCCAGTGCGGGTCGTTCTCCAGCGAGTTGAACTCGGTCCCGACGGTGAACTCGGCCGCCGAATGCTCCTGGGCGGTCTTCAGGTAGGGCGTCAGGAACGCGGCGTAGCTGGCGAACCAGGCGTCCTTGTCGCCGGGCGCGATGTTGCCGCGCCACACGCCGGTGGCGGAGTAGTTGAACACCTCCTCGTCCATGATCGGCCGCACGGTGGTGCGCAGGCCGGCCCGGTGGGCGGCGTCCAGCAGCAGAGCCAGCCGCTCCGGGGACGGGGTGGTCGGACGGGCGGCGACAGCGTTCGACCTGGGTCCCGTCGTGTAGTACGGGAACGTCACCGACAGGGAGTTGGCGTTCAGCCCGACCACGTACTTGACGATGCGGTCGACCTTGCCCTGGACGAAGTTGTCCGGGTCCGCCGGGTCGTCCAGCCAGTACACCTGCACGCCCCACTCGGGACTGCCCTTGGTCCACGGGCGGGCCACCTTGGGGCCGGTGTCCTCCACCGGCGGCGCGTCCTTGCCGAAGCCCCAGACCCGGCCCTGCTCGGTCGGCGCGCCGGCCCAGTGCACCGTGGTGGGACGCTGGTGGTCGAACTTGAGCGGGTGGTCCCCCCAGACCATCGGGATGCCGACGGTGAGGGCGACCACCACGGTCGGGAGGATGAAGATGACAGGGCGCTTCACGGTTGTGGCCTCCGAT
This sequence comes from Kitasatospora sp. NPDC057518, assembly GCF_042802075.1. Taxonomy (NCBI): domain Bacteria; kingdom Bacillati; phylum Actinomycetota; class Actinomycetes; order Kitasatosporales; family Streptomycetaceae; genus Kitasatospora; species Kitasatospora sp. NPDC057518. The sequence continues at coordinate 9,169 of NZ_JBHVEU010000199.1, read as the reverse complement.
CACGCCGGCTTGGCGATGACGACGAACTTGTTCTCCTCGCGCTTCAGGAACTTGATCAGTCCCCTCAGCCCGCCCCAGCCCTCCAGGAAGGAGAACAGCGGGATGGCCGCCACCACCACGATCGGCTCCCACCACTTGCGCCGGTGGTTGGCCGAGGCCACCACGTTCAGCCGCAGGCCCTCCCAGTACGTCCAGATGACGTAGGCGAAGTTGATCGACCAGACCAGCACCACGGACTGGGTGACCGGCGAGGTGTTCCAGGTGCCGGTGAACCACGCCACCAGCAGCACCAGGCCGACGTGCTGCAGCGGGCCGAGCACCCAGCTGACCATGCCCATCCCGATGAACAACCGGTACCGCAGCGGGATCGTCTTGTTGAAGCAGAGCGCGACCAGGCCCCAGGCCCAGCGCTCGCGCTGCTTGAGGAAGTCCTTGACGCCGGCCGGCGAGGCACCGTAGCAGCGGCCGTTGAACCAGTCGCTGCGGCCGGGGTAGCGCTGGCAGAAGTTGAGCGCCATCTGGGCGTCCTCGACGATCGTCTTCGGCCCGAAGTCCCAGCCGATGGTGGCCTCCACCGAGGAGCGCACGATCAGCAGCTCTCCGTGCACGCCCGCGATCGGGGTGCCGGTGCCGGTCATCGCCCGGAAGCGGGCGATGTCGTCGGCCGGGCGGATCGCGTCGGCGAGCCAGGTGAAGGTGGAGACGGCGTTCTCGCGCGGGTACGTCAGGATGCCCTGCGCCATGTGCTTGGCGTCGTCCCCGGCCCGGCGCTGCCGGTTGACGAACTGGGCGACGGCGGCGGCGGTGTCCGGGCCGACGCCGGTGTCGTCGTCCATGTGCAGCACCCAGACGTCGTCCTCCGCCTCGCCCTCCTCGATCCGCAGCTCGTGCGAGTAGTGGTTGGCGCGGGCCTTGAACTTGGTCCCGTTGGGCGTCTCGTACGCCTTCGGTACGGTCACCACGCGGATCAGCTGGTGGCGCTCGGCGAGCTCGTCGATCTTCTCCGCGGCGGCGCAGCCCTCCTCGGTGAGGATGTCCACCCGCATCCACGGGAAGTACGGCGGAAGGTGCTCGACGTACGAGAGCACCGAGCGTTCCAGCGCCGGGTAGGTGTCGTGGCGGCCGATCGTCGGCACCAGCACGATCAGGAAGTCGTCCTCGACGGGCGCGGCCGGGGTCATCCGGCTGACCTTGCGCAGCCGGCGACGGACCATCAGCACGCCCTGGAAACCGATCAGCACACCGAAGACCGGCATGCCCCACAGGATGGTGATGGCCCAGCCGAGCGGAGTGGGATTGGGCACGTACGCCCACACCGAGAACGCGAAGATGATCGCGAAGGAGATGTAGAACGGGGTCACCCGGGGCTTCCACGACATCTGTCGCTCGGCGAGCCGGGCGGCCTCGCGGGACGTGGTCAGCACCGCCCGCTCGGCGGTTGTCGATGACATGGCGAAAGAAGTTCCTCGTCTGGTGTCGTCTCAGCCCCCGGCGGGGCACGGATCGTTCGCGGGCGGTCGGCCCCGGGCGGTCAGCCCTGGGGCGGACGGTCCGCGGGCGGCGGTACGACGGGACCGGGCTGCACCGGGCCGGGGGCCGGCGCGCCGGGCTGCGACGAGGCGGCGGGCCACGGCTGGACCGGCTGCTGCTGCGGGTACGGCATCGGCGGCGGGCCCGGCACGGGCTGCCCCCAACCGGGCTGGGGCTGCTGCTGGGGCTGTCCGGGCAGGGTCTGCGGCCAGGCCGGCTGCGGCTGCGAGTACGGCTGGGGCTGGGGCTGCGAGTACGGCTGGGGCTGGGGCTGCCCCCAGGCGGCGGGATACGGCTGGGGCTGGAACGGCTGCGGCGCGGGGGCCACCGCCGCTCGCGGCTGCTCCCGCCAGACCGACCGGGCCAGCAGCACGATCAGCGCCGCGGTGACGACCACCCCGAGCCCGAAGGTGGCGAGCTTGAGCCAGCCCTCGGTGGTGCCGGTGAACCACTTCTGCTGCGGCTCGTCCAGGAGCGCGCCGGTCAGGCTGCGCACCCGGTTGTACCCCTCGACCAGCGCGACGCCGGCCGCCACCCCGAGCGCCCAGTCGCGCCCGCGGATCAGGAGGACGCCCGAGACCAGGTAGAGCAGGCCGTAGTTGAGGCTCCCGGTCTCGGCGGCCACCGAGGAACCGCCGTAGTAGAAGACGCCCTTGAGGTAGGTGGCGACACCGACCTGGCCGAAGCAGTTGTACCCGGCCCAGCCGAGCAGCACCACGCCCCAGCAGACGGCCACCGCGCCGGCCGCGCGCATCGGACCCGTACGTGTCATCCCGTATCCCCCGCCCCCTCCGGGCCCGTCCCGGCCGTTCGCCCCGCCCTCGGCTTCGCCGCCACAGGATGCCACACGGCGCAACGGAGCCGGAATTCCACCCGTTCAGCGGATCCCCGCGGTGCGGCGGACCTCACAGCGCCGAGCACCGTACGAACGTGCCGTCGGCTCAGCGCACGTGCAGGCCGCCCCAGTCGACGTTCGCGCCGAACGGGCCGGAACCGCCGGTGAGCGCCAGCGGACTGCGGTACGTGGCGGTGACGTCCGCGGCCGAGTTGCGCGGCTGGTCCGGGGTCAGGTTGTTCGCGGTGAGCGACTGCCCCCACACCGTCCAGATCGTCCAGGGTGTGCGCCGCAGGGTCTCCGGCTGACGGGAGTTGACCGGGACGGCGAAGGACTCGGCCAGCATCCGCGGCTTGCCGTAGGCGGAGAGCCCGTCGTAGTACCGCTTGGTCCACACCTCGCCGGTGCCGATCGGGTGCGCCGGGCTGCCGCTGTAGTCGTCCACCCCGACCACGTCGACGAACTGGGTGCCCGGGTAGTAGTCCCAGGGGTCCACGCCCGGGGCACCGTCCCAGGACACCGGGGTCCAGACGAACAGCAGGTTGTGCAACCCCCTGGTCTCCACCAGGTACTTGTAGGTGATCCTCCACAGCGCCTGGTAGTCGGCCGGTTTCTGGCCCGCCCACCAGAACCGGCGGGAGCAGTCCAGCACGTTCATCTCGTGGTACGGGCGCAGCAGCACCGGCACGTCCCGGGAGGCCAGGTACTCCAGGTGGTCGGCCAGATAGGACAGGTCGGTGATCAGCGCGCGGTACTCGGGGGTGTCGTGCGCGCCGTCCACGACCCGGCCGAACCAGTCGGGGTCCTTGGCCGCCGGCGAGTTCGAACAGAGCACCCGGTCGAAGGACTTGACGTCCGAACCGGGGTAGGGCTGGTGGAAGGACATGCCGACGATCCCGGCCGGGCCGCCGCCGTTGTCCGGAAGTTCGGTGCTGCTGCCGTCGCAGTTCTGCTGCACGCCCGCCGCGCCGTAGCCGCCGTCCTCCGCGCGCGGGTGGCCGTTCCAGACGGCGGAGAGCAGGTCGACGGCGTCGTCAGTGTACTGCCAGCCGGCCCGGCACGTGGGCCAGCGGCCGGCCGAGTAGGAGCGCGGATTGCCGACGCCCCAGCCGTTCTGGCCGTAGCCGGGACCGAGGTCGGTCTCCACGAAGCCGGGCAGCTTGCCGGTGATGTCGGCGGCCTTCTTGTAGTAGTAGCCGACCTGCTTGGTGCCCCGGTAGTCCCCGTACTCGGGGTTGTTGCGCTCGTTGTGCGCCTCGACGTGCTGGCCGATCACCGTGCCGCCGCTCTGCCCGGTACGGGCCTGGGCCTCCAGGTCGGCGAGGAACTGCTGGACGGCGCGGGCGTTCGGCGAGGCCTGCGGGTCCCGGGCGAGCAGGTCCCGGCCCACCTCCGGCGGCAGGGTACGCCCGGGGAGGCCGACCGACACCGGGACCCTCGGGGGCTGTTCGCCCTCCGCCCTGCCGTCGTGGTCCAGCAGGGCGACCGCTCCCGCGGCGATGACGATCCCGGCCGCGGCCAGGACGGCCGGCTTGCCGCGCAGGGCTCTGGGCAGGGCCACGGACCGCTCCTCCGGTTGCTCGCCGGCGCCGCCCCCCACGGACGCAACCGGAACACACATGCGAAATGACTGTTCCGAGAGCCTGCCACACTCCCCCGGCCCCGGCGAACGAACCGCCGGGGCCGGGGTGTCACGGCGGGTCAGCCCGCCGGGGTGCCCTGGACGCCGGGCGCGGCCGAGGACGCGGCCTTGGCGCGCTTGAGCAACTGCCCCTTCACGTGCTCGGTGAACCCGGCGGCCGCGGCGGTCGCCGTGGCGTCCGGAGCGTTGCCGCCCTTCGCCGAGCCCTCGACCGTGAAGTAGCCGTACCGGCCCAGGCTGTTGTGGGTGCCGGTACAACCCGGACCGGCACAGAACGCCGGCGAACCGGGGGCGGGCGCGCCCTTGAGCTGACCGGCGAAGTTCTTCAGCGCGGTCTCGGCCTGGAGCTTGTGCTCGAAGACCGCCACCCCGACGGTGACCGCGCTGTCCCCGGAGACGTACGTCGCCCGGAGCACCTGCTGGCACCCCTGGTCGCCGAGCACCTTGCCCAGCCCTCCGGTCGTGGAGTTCCCGTCCCAACAGGGCGAGTCCAGCGACACGACGGTGCGGTTCCAGGTGGCGCCGTTGATCGTCACCTGGAGCGCGGAGAACAGCGCTCCCGCGTCCTGCGGCGCCGGGTCGGTGGCAGCCTCCCAGATCGGCTTCGACGGGTCGTCCGGCGTACCGGACGTGCTCGGGGGGACGGTCGGCTGGGTGGATTTCGCGACGGTCGGGGAACCGTCGTCCTTCTTGCCCTGGAGCAGCACCACACCGCCCGCGACCAGGCCGCCCACCACGGCGACCGCGGCCACCACACCGACGGCCTTCATCCGGCGACGGCGTTTGCCCTCGACCTCGTTGCGGTCCGCCAGCGCGTCCCAGTCCGGCTCGGCCCGCTGCTGCGGGACCGGCTGCTGGGGCTGCTGCTGGAGGTGCCACTGCGGCTGCGGCTGCGCGACGGGCTGGGGCTGCCCGACCGGCTGCGGGTGCGGCTGCCCCACCGGCGGAGCCGGCTGCGGCGGAGGCGCGACCGGGTGCGGCACCGGCGGGATGGGCTGCGCGACCGGCTGCACCGACGGCACCACCGGCCCGTACGAGGCGGGCGGCGGCCCGAAACCCCCGCTCGGCGGCGGTACCGGACCAGGTACCACCGGCTGCTGACTCTGTGCGCCCCCCGGCCCGGCGGGAGGCGTTCCCTGCGGCCCCTGCCCAGGTACGCCAGTTCCGTCGCTCATGCGCCCAGATCGTAGGGCATCCTCGTGAGCGCCGGTCCTCCCGGTGACCATTCCGTATCGAAACCAGGACGGCCCCGGCCCGGTTCCGGGGCTGCCGAGGGCCATCGCGCACCACGTTCCTGGTACTGCCGGTCATCGTCCCGACACGCGGCGCCGTACTACATCTGGGGTCGCTTCAGTGAGACACCACTACATGTATGCTCGCTTCTGCTGTCGATGCAGGGGAACCCGGTGCGAATCCGGGACTGCCCCGCAGCGGTGAGCGGGCGGCTCCAGCAGCCGCACCCCGCGAGTCCGAGTACCTGCCGACGGCGTGCGCCACGGCCCTCCCGCAGAGGCCGCGCCGGCACCAGCAGTACCCCTCCGGGCCTCGCGGGCGGGCCGGGGAGTCACCTCGCGCGACGCTTTTTTGCGTTCGCGCCGTGCTCCCCTGCCCAGATCGGCCCGGTGGCCCCCCGAGCACCGCCGCCGATCGCCGCCAGGAGAGAGCGCCTTGACCACCGCTGCCTCAGCCACCCTGCCCGCCCAGGGCTCCGGTACCGCCTTCACCGACCCGACGGTCTCCGACCCCGGGGGCGCGCTGCTGCGGCTGCTCACCGACCGCAGCACCGACCTCACCGAGGTCGACCCCGGCCATGTCGCCGCCGCCGCGCTGCGCGGCCGCCACGCCGGCTCGGACTTCGCCGAGCTGCGCGGGCTGGCCGTGGACGCCGCCGCGTCGATGATCGCCGAGGACCCCCAGTACTCGAAGCTGGCCGCCCGCCTGCTCGCGCTGGAGATCGTCGACGAGGCGAACAGCCAGGGCTCGGTGTCCTTCTCCGCCTCGATCGCCGTCGGCCACACCGAGGGCCTGATCGGCGACACCACCGCGGACTTCGTCGCCAAGCACGCCGCCGCCCTGGACGCGCTGATCGACACCGCCGGCGACGACCGCTTCGAGTACTTCGGCCTGCGCACCGTGCAGTCCCGCTACCTGCTGCGCCACCCGATCACCCGCAAGGTGATCGAGACCCCGCAGCACTTCCTGCTCCGCGTCGCCTGCGGCCTGGCGGTCGGCGACTCCGAGCAGTCGGTGCGCGAGGTGGCCGAGCTGTACGGCCTGATGAGCCGCCTGGAGTACCTGACCTCCTCGCCGACGCTGTTCAACTCCGGCACCCGGCACCCGCAGATGTCGAGCTGCTACCTGCTCGACTCGCCGCTGGACAATCTGGACTCGATCTACAACCGCTACGCGCAGATCGCCCGCCTGTCCAAGCACGCCGGCGGCATCGGCCTGTCCTACTCGCGCATCCGCTCGCGCGGCAGCCTGATCCGCGGCACCAACGGCAAGTCCAACGGCATCGTGCCGTTCCTGCGCACCCTCGACTCCTCGGTCGCCGCCGTCAACCAGGGCGGCCGCCGCAAGGGCGCGGCCTGCGTCTACCTGGAGACCTGGCACGCCGACATCGAGGAGTTCCTGGAGCTCCGCGACAACACCGGCGAAGAGGCCCGCCGCACCCACAACCTCAACCTGGCGCACTGGATCCCGGACGAGTTCATGCGCCGGGTCAACGCCAACCAGGACTGGTCGCTGTTCTCCCCGGCCGACGTGCCGGAGCTGGTCGACCTGTGGGGCGCCGACTTCGACGAGGCCTACCGCAAGGCCGAGCTGGCCGGCAAGGCCGTCCGCACCATCCCGGCGCAGACCCTGTACGCCCGCATGATGCGCACCCTGGCGCAGACCGGCAACGGCTGGATGACCTTCAAGGACGCCTCCAACCGCGCCGCCAACCAGACCGCCCTGCCGGGCCGCACCGTGCACTCCTCCAACCTGTGCACGGAGATCCTGGAGGTCACGGACGACTCCGAGACCGCCGTCTGCAACCTCGGCTCGGTCAACCTCGGCGCCCACGTGGCCCCCGGTGCCACCGTCGACGACCTGCTCGGCGCCATGGACTGGGAGCGCCTCGACGCCACCGTCCGCACGGCCGTGACGTTCCTCGACCGCGTGGTGGACATCAACTTCTACCCGACCACCGAGGCCGGCACCTCCAACTCCCGCTGGCGGCCGGTCGGCCTCGGCGTGATGGGCCTCCAGGACGTCTTCTTCAAGCTGCGGATCGACTTCGACTCCGCCGAGGCCGCCCGCCTGTCCACGCTGATCGCCGAGCGCATCATGCTCACCGCGTACGAGCGCTCCGCCGACCTGGCCGAGCAGCTCGGCCGCCACGAGGCGTACGGCGAGACCCGCGCCGCCCGCGGCGAGCTGCACATCGACCACTTCCCGACGGCCGCCCCGCAGTGGGCCGACCGCTGGACGGCGCTGCGCGCCCGGATCGCCGAGACCGGCCTGCGCAACTCGCTGCTGCTGGCCATCGCGCCGACCGCGACCATCGCGTCCATCGCCGGCGTGTACGAGTGCATCGAGCCGCAGGTGTCCAACCTGTTCAAGCGCGAGACGCTGTCCGGCGAGTTCCTCCAGGTCAACCCGTACCTGGTGCGCGAGCTCAAGGAGCTCGGCGTCTGGGACCAGCAGACCCGCGACGCCCTGCGCGACGCCAACGGCTCCGTCCAGGACCTGAACTGGCTGCCCGCCGGGGTCCGTTCGCTGTACCGGACGGCCTGGGAGCTGCCGCAGCGCGCGCTGATCGACCTGGCCGCGGCCCGTATGCCGTACCTGGACCAGAGCCAGTCCCTGAACCTGTTCATGGCGGCGCCGACCATCGGCAAGCTCAGCTCGATGTACGCCTACGCGTGGAAGGTGGGTCTGAAGACCACCTACTACCTGCGTTCGCGCCCGGCCACCCGCATCGCCCAGGCCGCGTCCGGCACCGCCCGTGCCGCCGCGCCGGCGCCGGTGCCCGTGAACACCCCCTCCCTCACCCCGGAGCAGGAAGCCGCCATCGCCTGCTCCCTGGAGAACCCCGAGTCCTGCGAGGCCTGCCAGTGACCACCCCCGAAGACCGCAAGATGCTGCTCGACCCCGGCTTCGAGCTGACCCTGCGCCCGATGCGCTACCCGTCGTTCTACGACCGGTACCGGGACGCGATCAAGAACACCTGGACCGTCGAGGAGGTGGACCTGCACTCCGACGTCGCCGACCTGGCGAAGCTCAGCGAGGGCGAGCGCCACCTCATCGGCCGGCTGGTCGCGTTCTTCGCGACGGGCGACTCGATCGTCTCCAACAACGTGGTGCTGAGCCTCTACAAGCACATCAACTCGCCCGAGGCGCGCCTGTACCTCTCGCGGCAGCTGTTCGAAGAGGCCGTGCACGTCCAGTTCTACCTGACGCTGCTGGACACCTACCTGCCCGACCCGGAGGACCGCAACGCGGCCTTCGCCGCGGTGGAGAACATCCCCTCCATCCGCCAGAAGGCGCAGTTCTGCTTCAAGTACATGAACGCGGTCGACCACATCGACTCGCTGCAGACCAAGGAGGACCGCCGCGCGTTCCTCCTGAACCTGATCTGCTTCGCGGCTTGCGTGGAGGGCCTGTTCTTCTACGGCGCCTTCGCCTACGTGTACTGGTTCCGTTCGCGCGGCCTGCTGCACGGCCTGGCCACGGGCACCAACTGGGTGTTCCGCGACGAGTCCATGCACATGGACTTCGCGATGTCGGTGGTCGACACCGTCCGCGAGGAGGAGCCCGACCTCTTCGACGACGAGATGGCCAAGCAGGTCACGGAGATGCTGGAGGAGGCCGTCGAGGCCGAGCTCCAGTTCGCCCAGGACCTGTGCGGTGACGGCCTGCCCGGCATGAACACCGCCTCGATGCGCGAGTACCTGCAGGCCGTGGCGGACCAGCGCCTGGCCCGCCTGGGCCTGCCGATCCGCTACGGGTCGACGAACCCGTTCGGCTTCATGGAGCTCCAGAACGTCCAGGAGCTGACCAACTTCTTCGAGCGCCGCGTCTCGGCGTACCAGGTCGCCGTCGAGGGCTCCGTCGCCTTCGACGACGACTTCTAAGAAGCACACGAAACACCAGAGGTGCCCCGCACGGCTCGGCCG
>NZ_JBHVEU010000198.1:0-15746 GCF_042802075.1 Kitasatospora sp. NPDC057518 | reverse complement strand
GGGGCCGGCCCGCCCGGGCCGGCCCCTCCCCTCGCGGTCGTTACGGCCGGACGGCGATCAGCTCGCGCCCGCGCAGCGTGTAGAGCACGCCGTGCTCGTCCGCGGCCAGCCGGGCGCCGCTGTACCACTCGGCGTCCAGCCCGACCAGCACGGTGGCGGCCAGGGTGTCGCGGTCCAGCCGGAACAGGCTGCGCTCGCTGACCCCGTACAGGGCCCCGCCGAGCGCCAGCAGCCGCGGGTTGGCGCCGGAGACGGCCCCCAGGTCGGCCCGCCGCCCGATCACCGGCACGAACCCGGCCCGCCGCGAGCCGCACAGGTCGACGGTGAACGCCCGGCCGTTCACGGTCAGGCCGTACAGGGTGTTCCCGAGCACGGCGAGGCTGCTGACGCCCGCGCCGAGGTCGGTCGCGGTGCGCCACAGCTCGCGGCCGGCCACCGGGTCCCAGGCGGCCAGGTCGCCGCGCGGGCCGGTGGGCCGGGCGTTGTCGCCGCCGAGGAAGGCCTGGCCGTGCCCGGCGGCGACGGCGCGCACCAGCTGTTCGGGGCCGAGCGGGTCGGTGTGCACGGTGGGCCGGCCGCTGCCCGGGCGGTAGGTGACGAAGGAGCCGCCGCCGGTGGTGTCGGCCTGGACGCCGAGCAGCAGCAGGCCGCTGCCCGGGTCCCGGCGGATCACCTGCGGCCGGTTCTGCTCCTGCGGCAGCGCGGCCTCCTTGACGGGTGCCGGGTCGCTTCCCGGCCGGTAGCGCCAGATGCCCTGCGAGGAGTAGACGCCCAGGTAGAGGGTGCCGTCGTCGAGGACCACGGTGTCCTTGGCCTCGCCCGACACCGGGAGCTTGCGGACGGTCCCGGCGGCCAGGTCGTGCAGGGCGAGCGAGCCGTTGCCGCCGACGTAGACCCGCCCGGCGCGGGCCGCGACCGACATGCCGAGCTGGGCGGCGGCGGGGGCGCCCGCCTCGACCAGGTCCCGGGTGGCGACGGCCCCGGTGCCGAGGTCCAGGGTCCAGACGGTGCCGCCCTCGGTGACGCCCGCGAGGGTGTCGCCGAGCCGGCCGAGGCCCCAGGAGTTGCCGTCCGGCACCGGCACGGCGAGCTCGTCGAGCGCGCCGGTGGCGAGGTCGTGGCGCCACAGCACGCCGTGCTCGGTGGAGGTGAACCAGAGGGTGTCCCCCCGGCGCTGGAAGTTGGTGACGCTCTTGGTACCGGGGACGGCGAAGGAGCGCAGCACCCGGTGGTCGGCCGGGTCGAGCAGCGCCACGTGGGCGGGCGCGCCCTCGGTGGAGACCGCCAGCAGGTCGTCGCCGAGGACGGTGATCCGGCGGATGATCGTGTCGCCGCGCAGGTCGGGCGGGGTGATGTCGCTGACGGCGCCGGTGGCCCGCTCGACGGCGTACAGGCTCGCCCGGGTCGCCCCGCCGCCGCCCGCGAGGTTGCTGCCGACGCCGAGGTAGGCGTGGGTCGCGGTGGCCGCGACGGCCCGGCCCTGGGTGGCGTTCGGCGCCGGGGAGGCGACCTCGGTGACGGCGCCGGTGGCCGGGCTCCAGGCGTAGAGGCCGGGGCCGGCGGCCCGGCCCTTCTGCCGTCCGGTCGCGTAGACCGTCCCGTCGGGCGCGACGGCCACGTCCCGGACGTCGGCGCCGGGGACGCTGCCGAGCGCGGTGAGGGTGCCGTCGTAGCGGTAGAGGTTGGCCGCGCCCGGGGCGTCGGTGACGCCGAGGTGGAGCACGCCGCCGTGGGCGGCCGAGCCCTGGACGAAGTTGCCGGTGGGCAGGTCGACGGTGGCGGTGACCCGGCCGGTCGGCAGGTGGTAGCCGATCACCCGGGCGGGGGCGAGGTTGCGCGAGCCGATCCACAGGGTGTCGTCGATCAGTGTGGCGCTCATCAGGGGGAAGTCGCTGTTCCCGGGGCCGAGTCCGGTCACCTCCGGTCCCTCGGCCCCGGGTACGGCGGGGGCCGCCACGGCGGCGGGCGGGCCGAGCACCGAGAGCGCGGCCACCGCGCCGGTGCCGAGCAGGAGTTGGCGGCGGGAGGGGTTCACGGCAGGCATGGGGCTCCAGGGTCCGGTCATGGGCGGGGCGGTTCGGGAGCGCCGGCGGCCGCCAGCAGCTCCCGGGTGTACGGGTGCGCGGGGGCGGCGAACAGCTCGGCGGCGGGCGCCTGTTCGACCACCCGGCCGTGCCGCAGCACCAGCACCTCGTCGCAGAGGTGCCGGACCAGCGCGAGGTCGTGCGAGATGAACACCAGCCCCACGCCGTGCTGTTCGCGCAGGTCGGCGAAGAGGTTGAGGATCTGCGCCTGGACCGAGACGTCCAGCGCGGAGGTCGGCTCGTCGGCGACCAGCACCTGCGGGCCGACGGCCAGCGCCCGCGCGATCGCGACCCGCTGGCGCTGGCCGCCGGAGAGCCGGTGCGGCCGGGCGTCGAGCACCGCCTCCGGCAGGCCGACCAGCTCGCACAGCCCGCGCGGGTCGCGGTCGCGCAGCCCGTGGGTCGTCAGCGGCTCGGCCAGCGCCTCGCGCACCGTCATCCGGGGACTGAGCGAGGCGTACGGGTCCTGGAAGACCAGCTGCACCCGGCGCCGCAGTTCGCGTTCCTCGGCGCGGTCGACCCCGGCCCAGGAGCGGCCGTCCACCCGGACCGTCCCGGCCTGCGGGCGGACCAGCCCGAGCAGCGCGCGGGCCAGGGTGGACTTCCCGGAGCCGGACTCGCCGATCACCCCGACCGCCCGGCCGGGCGCGGCGCCCAGGCTGACGCCGTCCAGCGCCGGGGGCCGGCGGCGGGCGTAGCGGACGGTGAGGCCCTCGGCGACCAGGACGGGATCGGCGGCCCGCTCCGCCCGTCGCACCTCGACGATCTGACGTTCCGTCACTACCGCCTGCGCCACCGGACGATGACAGGCGAAGCCGGAGTCCCCGGTGTCGGTCCACTCCGGCGCCGAGTCCGTGCAGCGGTCGGCGGCGGCCGCGCAGCGCGGTGCGAAGGCGCAACCGGGCGGCGCCTCCCCGGCCGCCGGCGGGCGTCCGCCGATGACGGTGAGCGGCGCGCCGGGCGGGCCGTCCAGCCGGGGCACGCCGGCCAGCAGCCCGGCGGTGTACCGGTGCCGGGGCGCGGCCAACAGGCCTGCGGTGGGCGCCCGTTCGACGATCCGTCCGGCGTACATCACCTGGACGGTGTCGCAGCTGCGGGCCACCACGCCGAGGTCGTGGGTGATCAGCAGGACAGCCGTGCCGGTCTCGTCGCGCAGCCGGACCAGCAGGTCCAGGATCTCCACCCGGGTGCTCGGGTCGAGCGCCGTGGTCGGCTCGTCGGCGATCAGCAGCTCGGGCCGGTTGGCCATCGCCATGGCGATCAGCACGCGCTGGCGCATGCCGCCGGAGAACTCGTGCGGCCGGTCGCGGTAGCGGCGCGCGGGCTCGGCGATGCCGACCAGGTCGAGGAGTTCGAGCGCCCGGGCCCGGGCTTCGCGGCGGCTCGCGCCGTGCACCAGGGCGGCCTCGGCGAGCTGGCGGCCGACCGGCATCCGGGGGTTGAGGTGGGCCAGCGGGTCCTGGAAGACCATGCCGATCCGCCGGCCGCGCACCGCGCGCACGGCGGGCTCGGGCAGGGCCAGCAGGTCGGTGCCGTCGAAGCGGACGGTGCCGCCGGTGCTGCGGCAGCCCGGCGGCAGCATCCGGTTGACGGCCAGCGCGGTGAGGGTCTTGCCGGAGCCGGACTCGCCGACCAGGCCGAGGATCTCGCCCGGCCGCACGGTGAGGTCCACCCCGCGCACCGCCTCGCCGCCGCCCGCCGTGACGCGCAGACCGCGCACCTCCAGCAGCGGCGGGCCCGGCACGGCAACGGCGGTCTTGGCCCGGGCCGTTGTGAGGGCATCGGTCGTGGTCACCGCAGTCTCTCCCGGTTGAACGAGTCGGCGAGCAGGGTCAGGCCGAACACCAGCAGGCCGAGCAGGACGACCGGCGCCAGGGCGTAACCCGGGTGGAGGAAGAGGTACTTGGAGCCGGTGTTGATCATCGTGCCGAGCGAGGGGGCGGGCGGCTGGATGCCGAGGCCCAGCACGCTCAGGCCGCCCTCGGTCTTGACGGCGTGCGCCATCGCGACGGCCAGCAGCGCGGTGGTGGCGTCGACGACGTTCGGCAGCACGTGGCGGCGCAGGATCCGGCCGCGCGGCACACCGAGCACCCGGGCCGCCACCACGTGGTCGCGGGCCAGCTGGGCGAGCAGGGCCGCCCGCGCCTGGCGTCCGAAGGAGGGCAGCGCGCTGAGCACGATGGTGGCGACCACGGTGCCCAGCCCCGGACGCACCAGCAGGGCGAGCGCGAGGCCGAGCAGGACGCCGTGCAGGCCGAGCAGCAGGTCGAACAGCCGTTGGACGGCCTCGCCCAGCAGCCGGTTGAGGCCGCCGAGCAGGCCCAGCGCGGTGCCGAGCACGGCGGCCGCGGGGACGGCCAGCAGGCAGACCAGCAGTTCGGTGCGGATCCCGGCCAGCGCCCGGGCGAGCAGGTCGCGGCCGACCTCGTCGGTGCCCAGCAGGTGGGCCGCCGACGGCCCGGCCAGGGCGTCCGGGCCCTGCCGGTAGGGGTCGGCGGCGAGCAGCGGGCCGAGCAGCCCCAGCAGCACCACCAGGAGGACGAGGAGCGCGCCGGTGCGGCCGCGCCGGGTGCGCAGCGCGGCCGGGAGCGCGGGCGGGGCGAGCCGGCGGCGGCGTACGGCGAGGGTGCTGGTCACCGATCCTCCCCGGTGCCGGCGCGGGCGATCCGCGGGTCGAGCCGGCCGACCAGCAGCTCCGAGCCGAGCTGGACGAGTACGGCGACGGCGACCGCGAGCATGATCAGGGTCTGGGCGACCGGGTAGTCCCGCTGGTTGATGGCGTCCAGCAGCAGCTGGCCCAGGCCGTGCCGGGCGAAGAGCTGTTCGGCGACCACCGCGCCGCCGAGCAACTCGCCCAGGTGCAGGCCGAATTCGACGCAGAACGGGGCCAGGCTGTTGGGCAGCACGTGGCGCGCCAGGACCCGCCGGGACGAGGCCCCCTTGGCGACGGCCGTCAGCACGAACTCCTCCTGGCGGGTGCGGCGCAGCTCGGTGGCGAGCAGCCGGGCCAGCACCGCCGCCCCCGGCAGCGCGAGCGCGACGGCGGGCAGGGCGAGGTACTGGACGGCGAGGTCCGGCGCGGTGAACAGGTCCCGCTCGCCGCCGGCGGGCAGCAGGCGCAGCAGGACCGCGAAGACGAAGACGAAGAGCACGGCGGTGACGTACACCGGCAGCGCCAGCAGGGCGGTGGCCAGCGGGTCGAGCACCCGGGCGAGCCGGCCGCGGCGCTCGGCGGCCAGCGCGACGCCCAGCAGCAGGCCGAGGACCAGCATCAGCAGCCCGGCGACGAGGGCGAGTTGGACGGTGCTGCCGACGCTCTGGCCGATCAGCCGGGTGACCGGCTCCCGGTAGTGGAAGGAGCTGCCCGGGTCCCCGGTGAGCAGTCCGTGCAGCCAGCCCAGGTACTGGACGGGCATCGGCCGGTCCACGCCGAGGCTGCCGGCGAGCCGGTCGCGCTGCTCCTGGTCGGCCTCGGCGCCGAGCGCGGCGGAGACCGGGTCGCCGGGGGCGAGGCGGAGCAGCAGGAAGACGGCGACGGAGGCGAGCCAGAGCGTGGCCAGCGCGCCGGCCGCCTTTCTGGTCCAGTAGGGCACGGGGGTACTCCAAGGGGGTCGGAGGAGCCGCCCCAGGGCGGTGGGGGTCGCCCTGGGACGGCCGTCAGGCGGTGCGTCCGACGGTGCGGCGCGGCGACGGCGCCCGGCGGTGTGTCAGGCGGTGTGTCAGGCGGTGCGCCGGGTGTCGTCGAGCCGCAGGTAGCCGAGCGCGCTGGTGGCCACGCCGCGCACCGAGGAGGCCAGGGCGTAGGTCTCCCAGGCGTGCGCGAGGGTGATGTGGAAGGACTCGGTGAGCAGGTACTCGGACAGGTCGTGGTTGACCTCGGCCCGGGCCTGCTCGTCGGCGGCGGCGAAGGCGCGGGACTGGAGGTCGGCGTAGGCGGGGTCGGTGACGTGCGAGGTGTTCCGGCCGACCTGGAGCGGCCCGGAGACGGTGATCCCGCTCAGCGGGGAGACGCTGACCATGCCGTGGTTGGCGATGAACAGCCCGTCCAGCGTGCCCTGTTGGATCTTCGGCTGGAGCGCGGCGTTGTCCAGCAGCTGGACGTCGACGCCGAACCCGGCCTGCTCCAGGTCGTACTTGACCAGTTCCACGAGGGAGGCGAAGACCGGCGAGTTGGCGGCGGTGAGCGGCACCCGGGTGCCCTCGGCGCCGGCCTCCCGGAGCAGTCCGCGGGCCTTCTCCGGGTCGTGCGGGTAGCGGGTGACCTGGTCGGGGGTGACGCCGGGGGTGTTGGAGGGCCAGGGCAGGCTGCTCGCCTCGGCGTGGCCGCCGTACACCTGGGCGACGATGCGGTCGCGGTCCACCGCGTACTGGAGGGCCTGGCGCACCCGGCGGTCGCCGAAGGGCCCGCTGGTGACGTTCACGCCGAGGAACGCCTGCTGGTAGGAGGACCTGGCGGACTGCACGGTGAAGGCCGGGTTCCCGCCGAGCACCTTGAGGTCGCGGCCGGGCACCGCGCCGATCAGGTGAGACTGCCCCGACTGGAGGGCGGACAGCGCGGCCTGGCTGCTGGTCACCGACCGGACGGTGATCCGCTCGAAGTGCGGCCGGCCGCTCTGCCAGTAGCGGTCGTAGCGGGCCAGGTCGAGCTGGTTGCCGCCCTTGAACGCCTGCCAGGTGAACGGCCCGGTGCCGTTGACCCTGTCGGCGGCCTTGCCGTCGACGTACGTGCGGGCGTCCACCACGGGGTTGAAGGCCAGCGCGTCGAACAGGTTGCTGGTGGGCTTGGCGAGGGTGAGGGTGACCTCGTTCGGGGCGCTCGCCCGGATGTCGGCGAGCCGTTCCAGCAGCGGCTTGACCTGGGAGGACTTGGCCGCGCCGGTGAGCGAGAAGACGACGTCGTCCGGGCTGAGCGGGCGGCCGTCGTGGAAGGTGACGTCCTCGCGCAGCTTGAGCACGAGCCTGGTGCGGTCGGCGCTCCACTCCCAGGAGGTGGCGAGCCAGGGCACGGGCTGGAGGGTCTGCGGGTCGAGGTCGACCAGCCGGTCCAGCACCAGGTTGACGAACACCGGGGTGTCCGGGCCGCGGTGGAGCAGCTGGGTGGGGTCGGGGGCGGCGCCGTAGACGATCTGGAGGTCCGGCGCGGAGGCGGTGGCGGGGGCCGCGGCCCCGCCGGCGGCGTCCTCGGTGGCGGAGCGGCAGCCCGCCGCCAGCAGGACCGCTCCGGCGCTCAGGCCGAGGAAGCCTCTTCGGGGCAGGCCGTGGTGGCGGGCCGCGTCGCTCATGGTGGTGCTACCTCTTCGGTTCTCGGGGTCTCGGTCGGCGGGTGCGGTGTCAGTACCTGGTCACGACGACGCTGTCGCTCCAGGCCACCACGTCGGGGCCGCCGGTCGGGTAGGGGATGTTCTTGGCCGGGTTCCAGTTGGCCCGGTAGATGCCGGTCTTGAAGTACGGCGACTGGTTCTGGTGGTAGTTGTTGAGGCCGCTGTACGCGCCGACCTGCGCGCCGTCCCGGTAGACGGTGACGGCGCCGGGGGTGGTGTCGGTGGACCAGGTGATGTCGAAGGCCCACTGGTTCCAGTGGCCGAACTGCACGTCGCCGAGCGGGATCACCGCCTCCTGGACGGTGCTCGGGTCGGTCAGCCAGTGCACCTTGAGCCGCCAGCTGCCGTCCTTGACGGTCAGGGCGATCGGCGGCTTGGTGTCGCTGCCGTCGGCGAGCGGGTAGCCGTGCCACTGGGCGAGGATCGTCTCGGTGGACGTCCGCACCCAGTCGGCGGGCAGGTAGTCGGCGAGGGCGAAGCGGTAGCTGCCCC
Organism: Kitasatospora sp. NPDC057518; assembly: GCF_042802075.1. NCBI lineage: Bacteria > Bacillati > Actinomycetota > Actinomycetes > Kitasatosporales > Streptomycetaceae > Kitasatospora > Kitasatospora sp. NPDC057518. The sequence goes on along the minus strand of NZ_JBHVEU010000198.1, from coordinate 7,849 downwards.
AGCCGAGGGAGTTGACGGCGACCTCGGAGCGGTAGGAGGCGCCGTCGTTCGGGACGCTGAAGCGGGCGGCCTGGCCGGTGCCTCCGGCGGGTGCGGGGGCCACGGTGATGCTGCCGTTGCCGTCGACGCGCTGGCGGGTCCAGGCGGCGAGGGTGCCGGATTCGAAGTCGTCGGCGAAGACCTCGGTGGCGGCGGTCACGGCCGCGGGGGCGGGAGCGGGGGCGGCGGCGTGGGCGGGAGCGGCGGCGGTCACGGTCAGGGCGGCGGTGAGCACGGCGCCGGCGAGGCGGCCGGGGAGTCGGGACACGGGTTCTTCTCCATCTCGGGTTCGGGTACGGGCGACCGGTGGTCGGGGCCGGCTGACGGGATCAACCGGCCCTATCGACAGGAGCCGGCCGGTCCCACCCAGGTCGGGCTGGACCAGGCCCACTGGTCGTTCACCTGTCGTACCCTCACGTGGTAGAAGTCCCCGTCGCCGCCGGGGCGTTCGTCGGTCAGCTCGAAGTCGGCGGTGGTCTCCCGGTCGGGCACGGCCCGGTCGAAGCGGTAGGCGCCGGAGACGAACCCGCCGGTGAAGCCGGTCCGCGCGCCCGCCAGCAGCTCGCCGACGGCGTGGGCGGTCTCGACGCCGTTCACGACGGCGACCAGCCTGGTCCGCTCGTCGCCCTCGATCCGCAGCGAGAAGCCCTGGGTGCTGTCGGTGGCGGTGTTGGGGTTGCCGTCGGTGACGGTCCGCAGCCGGACCTCCCCCGGCCCGGTGCGCTCCCAGTGGGACGGCCGGTAGGTGTCCGGCTCGGCCTCGGCGGGCGCGACCGTCTCCGGGCCGCGCAGCCGGGGCTGGACGTCCAGCAGCCGCCCGCCCTCGATCCGCAACTCCACGTCCCAGTGCACCGGTTCGCCGCGCCGGCCCCAGCCGACGGCGAAGCCCAGGGTGCCGGTGAAGGTGTCCTCGGCGGCGGCGCGGGCGAGCAGTTCGGGGCGGCTGACCCGGTGGACGGGGACGCCGTTGCGCAGCAGTTCGACGTGGTCGAGCGCATCCCGGCCCTGGACGGTGACCTGGATCCGGCGCCGGTCGGCGGAGGGGGCCTCGGCGCCCATCGGGGCGCCGTTGACGGAGGTGGCGAGCAGGATGCGGTCGCCGGTGATCGCGTAGGCGCGGCGCCGCTGGACGGCGGTCCAGATCCCGTCGCGGGTCAGCTCCGGGGCCCAGACCGCGACCCGGCCGTGCCCGTGGCTGCCGGGGAAGGCGCTGTGGTGGTCGGTGGAGCCGATCAGCCCGAAGCGGTGGCCCAGCCGCAGGCCGTGGACGGCCGTCCCGGCGGCGGCGCGCGGGCCCATGGTGTGCAGGTAGCCGCGCGGCGCCTCGTCGGACTCGGCGCAGCCGTGCATCGACACCATCTCCACCACCGGGGCGAACTCCTCGGTGTAGGAGGCCCAGTCGATGCCGCGGCGGGCCGGCCCGTAGCCGATGTGGTGCGGCAGGGCCCAGGTCCGTACGCCCTGGGCGGCGAGCTCCCGCAGCCGGGCGCGCAGTTGCTCCAGGTCCGCCGCCCGGATGATCTCGCCGCGCGGGCCGTCGAAGTACACGCAGTGGTCGCCGTACGCGAGGCTGTGCCACTCGAAGGACTGGAAGGTGACGAAGCGGCCGTCCTCGTGGGCGGCGGCGGTGACGTCCTGGACGTGGTCCCAGAGCCGGGCCAGCCGGGCGAAGCCCTCGGTGTGGTAGTCGACCAGGCTGGCCAGCTCGGGGGTGCGCTCGGGCAGGTCGGGCCACCAGCCGTGGCCGGTGACGCTGGCGAAGTCGAGCTGGAGCCGGGCGTTGGCGTAGGCGTCCTCGATGCTCCCGTGGCCGTAGCTGATGCCGCAGTGGTTGTGGAGGTCGCCGACGTACAGGCCCAGACCGGCGTAGCCGGGCGCGTCGGTGGTGGGGGCGGTCATCGGGGCGGGGCTTCCTCGGGTCGGGGTCGGCGGTGTTTGATCGACTCTGAGAAGAAGCTAGCCGTGATCTCCGGGGGCCGGTCAAGGCCCAGCCGGTCGGTGTCGTGCGATCGCCATCGGGCGAAACATCGGCTTCACAGACATCCGGCAGGTGGGAGCGGGAAGACGCAGGCCAGCCGACCGGGCCCGCCCTACCGCGAGCCGTTCGGACTTTTGATCGATCTGATAGAAACTCTTCTCATCCCCTCCCGACCCCTTCGAAGGACGGTCCCGTGCCGCACCCCGCCGCCCTGCCCGCCGCGCCCGACCTGAGCGCCTCCCACCTGGTCCGCGCCCCCGAGCGCCCCGAACCCGGCTACTGGGCCGGCTGCCCGGGCGTCCGGTACGAGCCGGACCGCGACCGCTTCCTGCTCACCTACCGCGAGCGCCGCCCGCGCGGCGCGGCGGGCGGGCCCGACCGCGGCTGGCGCTGCGCCGTCGCCGAGAGCACCGACGGCATCGCCTTCCGGGACCTGTGGTCCGTCCGGAGCGACGACCTGGGCTCCCCCTCGATGGAGCGCCTCGCCCTGCTGCGCCGCGACGGCGGCTACCTGCTCCACCTCAGCCACGTCGACCCGGCCGACAACCGCTGGCGCATCGACGCCCTGCGCGCCGACACCCCCGACTCCTTCGACCCCGGCGCCCGCACCCCCGTCCTGACCGCCGCGACCACCGGCACCGAGGGCGTCAAGGACCCGTACCTGCTCGAAACCGACGCCGGCGTCCACCTGTTCGCCACCGTCTCCCGGGCCCGGCCGTTCACCCCCGAGGAGCGGGCCCGCGCCCACGCGAGTGCCGACATCCACACCACCGGCCTCACCGTCCAGCCCACCGCCCTCGCGCTCTCCCCGGACGGGCTGCGCTTCACCGCCCCGCCCGGCCGCGCCGCCGAGGCCCTGGACGTCGGCCCGGCCGGCGCCTGGGACGCCTACGAGTCCCGGATCACCACCGTCCTCCCCGACGGCCGGGGCGGCTGGCTCGCGCTCTACGACGGCTCGGCGGACGCCGCCGGCAACTACGAGGAGCGCTGCGGCCTGGCCGCCTCCGCCGACCTGCGCGCCTGGCACCGCCTCACCCCGGACGGCCCCTGGCTGGACGTCCGGTACGCCGACCTCGTCTCGGCCCGCGGCCGCTGGTACCTCTACTACGAGCAGAGCCGCGCGGACGGCGCCCACGAACTGCGGGTGGCCGTCCTGGACGAGTTCGCCGGGGTCCGCCCCGACGGCGGCCCGGTGACGGACCGATGACGCCGGACCGCGACTGAGACGCCCGGCTCACGCGCCCGCGGCGGCCGCCTCGGCGAGGGAGTCCAGCACCGGCCGGACCAGCGGGTGCCCGTCGGCGCCGGCCCGGACGGCGGCGAAGACCCGGCGGGTGGCGAGCTCGCTGTCCACCGGGCGCACCGCGACCTCGCCGAGGTCGACGCCGCGCAGCGCCGAGCGCGGCACCAGCGCCACCCCGAGGCCGGCCGAGGCCAGCGCGACCACGGCCCGGAAGTCGTCCGAGGAGTGCAGCAGCCGGGGCTGGAACCCGGCGTGCTCGCAGGCCAGCAGCACCACGTCGTGGCAGGGGTTGCCCGGGTACGGCCCGATCCACGGCTCGTCGGCCAGCGAGGCGACGGCCAGCGGGCCGGACTCGGCGGCCAGCCGGTGGCCGAGCGGCAGGACGGCCTCGAAGGGCTCGGCGTACAGCGGCACCCTGGTCAGCCGGGCGTCGTCGGCGCGCGGGGCGCCCCGGTACTCGACGGCCACCGCGAGGTCGGCCCGGCCGTCCAGCACCATCGGCAGGCTGGCGTCGCCCTCGGCGTCCAGCACCTTGAGCCGCACCCCGGGCGCGCGCCCGGCGAGCAGGCCGACGGCCGGGGCGAGCACGGAGGCGATGGCGGTCGCGAAGGAGGCGACCGTCACCTCCCCGGAGACGCCCGCGCTGTACGCGGCGAGGTCGGCCTCGGCGCGCTCCAGCTGGGCGAGCACCACGTCGGCGTGGCCGAGCAGGATCTCCCCGGCGGCGGTCAGCCGCACGCCCCGGCCCTCCCGGGCGAGCAGGTGGTGGCCGGTCTCCTGCTCCAGGGCGGCCAGCTGCTGGGAGACCGCGGAGGGGGTCAGGTAGAGGGCGGCCGCCGCGGCGGTCACGGTGCGGTGGTCCGCCACGGCCCGCAGGGTCCGCAGCCGTCGTGCGTCGATCACGGACCAATTCTGCCAGCGCGGCACGGCGCACCCGACCGGAGCACGGTTCCACCGGGTCCACCGGGTCCGCCGACGGCCGCGCCGGCCGGTCGGGACGGCTCCCGTTCGTCGGCCACCCGCCCCGTACAGCGGGACGGTTGTACCGGCGTGGGAGATTTCGGCCGGAGATACGACCGGTGAGGTATTTCCGGACGAGATCGCTCCTGTCCGTTGACCGGACACCCGCACGGCGCTTGGCTCTTCCCCAACCGGGCCACGGGGGTGTCGCCGGCCCGGCACCGTCATCAGGGGAGGATGATCCATGACCACCGCACGCACCCGCCGCCGACTGGCCCGTACCGCCGCCGTCCTGGTGGCCGTGGCCGTGGCCGGCGCCGCGATGCCCGCCGCCGAGGCCCGCCCGCCCAAGGGCGACACCGCCCGGGTCAGCGAGGGTGCCAAGGGCGAGCCGCTGAACGGCACCTCCCTCGCGCTCGGGCTGAGCGGCGACGGCCGCTACGCCCTGTTCTCCTCGGCGGCGACCAACCTGCTGCCGGGCGGCGCCGGGGTCCTCGGCGACGTCTACGTGCGGGACCTGCGCAACGGCCACACCGAGCGGGTCAGCGTCGCCGACGACGGCTCCGCCCTGGACAACGGCAGCAACGACGCGGCGATCAGCGGCAACGGCCGGTACGTGGTGTTCAGCAGCTACGCCTCCAACGCGGTGCCCGGGCAGCCGAAGCACCCCTCGGACGTCTTCGTCCGGGACCGCTGGACCGGCCGCACCGAGCTGCTCTCCGCGGGCGACGGCGTCTCCGGCGCGGGAGACGACCAGAGCATCCGCAACGCCTTCAACGCCGCCATCAGCGCCGACGGCCGCTACGTGGTCTACTCCTCCGACCGCACCGACCTCGCCCCCGGCGTGCGCCGCGGCAAGTTCAACGTCTTCCTCGCCGACCGCTGGACCCACACCACCCGGGTGGTCAGCACCGGCGCGGACGGCACCCCGGCCGACAACAACTCCTTCCGCCCGACGATCAGCGCGGACGGCACCGTCATCGGCTTCACCTCGCGGGCCGGCAACCTGCTCCCGGCCGAGCAGACCCCGCCCGCGCTCGCCGCCGCTTCCGCCGCGGACCCCGCCGACGGCCCGGACCTCGCCGAGGCCGCCCAGGCCCCGCGGACCGCCTCCGCCCGCGCCGAGCTGGCCGCCATCCGCGCCTACCCGTACTACGTCTGGGACGCCCGCACCGGGAAGATCACCGGCGCCAGCTACAACGAGGCCGGCGAGTTCGTCAACAGCGGCAACGACGGGCGGATCAGCCCCTCCGGCCGCTACGCGGCCTACACCGTCTTCGAGGAGGGCGGCCGCCCCGGCTCGCACGGCCGCCACCAGGACGTGTACGTCCGCGAGCTGGCCACCGGCACGACCGCCAAGGTCAACAAGCCACTGTCCGGCACCACCCCGCGCGACTCCTCCTACGACCCGGTGATGCCGATGAACGACCGCTGGGTGTACTTCGTCTCCGACGTCGCCGACCTGGTGCCCGGCGACACCAACGAGCAGGCCGACGTCTTCCGCACCGACCTGCGCAGCGGGCACACCGAGCGGGTCTCCCTCGCCCACGACGGCTCCCAGAGCACCACCTCCGCCGCCTTCCCGCAGGTCGACGCCGACGACACGACGCTGCTGTTCAGCGCCCAGGACGGCAACCTGGCGCCCGTCGTCGACAGCGACCTCACGGACGTCTTCCGGCGCCGCCTGTGACGCCCCGACTCCCTCGGTGACGCCCTGACTCCCTTGCCGGATACGCCTGTTGGCGTATTTCCCGGCGGGACCACCCTCGGCCGTTGACCACCGGCCCTCCCGACGGTTGGCTCTGCGAAAGCCCGCCGCCGGGAGGGAGCCCGGCCGGGCGATCCCAGGGGAGGAAGACCTCATGCCCACCGCACGCACCCGCAGGTGGCCGGCCCGGACCGCCGCCGTCCTGGCCGCCACCGCCCTGGCCGCCGGCGCCGCGCTGCCCGCCGCCGAGGCCAAGCCGCCCAAGGGCGACACCGCCCGGATCAGCGAGACCGCCAAGGGCGAGCAGCTCGACGGCCCCTCGACCGCACTCGGGCTGAGCGAGGACGGCCGCTCCGCCCTGTTCACCTCCGCCGCCACCAACCTGCTGCCCGGAACAGGCACCCCGAACTCCGACGAGGTCTACGTCCGCAACCTGCGCAACGGGCACGTCGAGAAGGTCAGCGTCGCCGACGACGGCTCCCCGCTGAACGCCCCCACCACCGACGCCTCGATCAGCGCCGACAGCCGGTACGTGGCCTTCAGCACCGCCGCCACCAACGTGGTGCCCGGCCAGCCGGCCCACCCCAGCGACGTCTTCGTCCGCGACCGCTGGACCGGGCACACCGAACTGGTCACCGCCGCCGCCCTGCCGGGCGCAGAGGACCAGAGCGGCTTCGGATCCACCAGCCCCAGCATCAGCCGGGACGGCCGCTACGTCGCCTACGTCTCCAACCGATCCGACCTCGCCCCGGGCCCCGTGCGGCGCGGCAGGAACAACATCTACGTCACCGACCGCTGGACCCGCACCAGCCGCCTGGTCACCGTCGGCGCGGACGGCGAGCCCGCCAGCAACTACTCCCTCGATCCGATGATCAGCGCGGACGGCTCCGCCATCGCCTTCACCTCCCGGGCCGGCAACCTGCTCCCGGAGGCTCCGGCCGCCCCCGCCGGCCCCGGTTCCGGCGAGACCGGCTCCGACGCCGGGTCGCCGGGAGTGACCGGCGGGCCCATGCACCACCCCTCCTACGTCTGGAAGGCCGCCACCGGCACGATCGTCGCCGGCAGCGTGGACGGCACCGGGCAGCTGAGCGGCAGCAGCGACGGCCGGATCAGCCCCGACGGCCGCTACGCCGTCTACAGCGTCGCCGTCTACGGCACCGGCCTGCCCGGCCACGGCGGCGTCCGGCTGGACGTGTACGTCCACGACCTGGCCACCGGCAAGGTCACCGAGGTCAGCGCCGGCCTGCCGGGCACCACGGCGAACGGGTCCTCCTCCGGCGCCGTCATGACGGCCGACGACCGCTGGGTCTACTTCGACTCCTCCGCCGGCAACCTGCTCCCCGACGACGTCAGGAACCAGAGCAGCGTCTACCGCCGCGACCTGTGGACCGGCCGGATCGAACGGGTCAGCCTCACCCGGGACGGCGCGCCGAGCACCTCCCCCTCCTACAGTCCGTCCGTGGACGCCACCGGAGACGCGGTGCTCTTCACCGCCGACGACGGCGACCTGGTCCCGGGGGACACCAACGCCGTCACGGACGCCTTCCTCCGTCGCCTGTGACGGCCTGACCGCCACCCGTGGCGGCCCGACTCCCTTACGGCGTACGACCGGTGGCGTATTTCCGCCCGAGATCGCCGCCGGTCGTTGACCGACGATCCGTACGACGCTTGGCTCTCCTCAAACCGGGCCGCGGGGGTCGTGGGCCCGGGACCGCCACCAGGGGAGGACGATCCATGACGCACACACCCGCCCGACGCCGGCTCGCCCGCGCCGCCGCCGTGCTGGCCGCCACCGCCGTGGCCGCCGGCGCGGCGCTGCCCGCCGCCGAGGCCAAGCCGCCCAAGGGCGACACCGCCCGGATCAGCGAGACCGCCAAGGGCGAGCAGCTCAACGGGGACTCCGTCGCGCTCGGACTGAGCG
>NZ_JBHVEU010000197.1:0-15795 GCF_042802075.1 Kitasatospora sp. NPDC057518 | reverse complement strand
GGGGGCACCCGTACGTCGGGGGTGTCTACCGCTCTACAGCTCTGCCGCTCTCTACGGCTCTACCGATCTCTACGGCTCTGCCGCTCGACCGCTCGACCGCTCGACCGCTCTACTGCTTGAGCTCCGCGTACGCCTCCGCGCTGCTGTCCTTCAGGAACTGCCAGCAGCGGGCCTCCTCCTCGGTCTCCTTGATCGCGCCGGCCGCCCGGGCGAGCGCCGCCAGGCAGCGCAGGAAGCCGCGGTTGCCGCGGTGCTCCCACGGCACCGGGCCGTGGCCCTTCCAGCCGTTGCGCCGCAGCGCGTCCAGACCACGGTGGTAGCCGGTACGGGCGTAGGCGTACGACTCGACGTACCGGCCCGCCGCGTAGGCGTCGTCGGCCAGCATCGCCCAGGCGAGGCAGAAGACCGGGAACTCGGCCGCCACCTGGGTCGGGGAGGCCGATTCCTCCGCCAGCATCCGGTAGGGCCGCTCCTCCTCCGGGAGCAGGGTCGGTTCGGGACCGTCGAGAAGATTCCTGTGAATCGCCATGCCCTGAAGTCTGCCACCCGAGACGCAGGGGTCAACCGCCGTCCCGGACGGGCGGCCGCCACGGGCACCGGCACTGCCCGCGGGAAGGTGGACATTCACCCGTTCGCCATGCCAGTGTGAAGATCATGTCTGCAGCCCGATCCGTCGGCAGGCGCACCGCACCGCCCCGGAAGGGCGGTCGACGACGCCGCCGGCAGCGGCGCAGACCCGGTCCTGGCATGCTCACGGCACTGGTGCTCTCCGTTCTGGTGCTGGGCGCCACGGCGGTCATGCTGAACCGCCCCTCGGCGACCCCGGCCACCACCCCGACCACCCAGGCGAGGGTCGCCCCGCCGGCCGAGCAGGCCGCCACGGCGGCACCGGCGCCGGCTCCCGCACCGACCGACACCCCGCCGCCCCCGCCGGCCCCGACACCGACCCCGCCGCCCGCCCCCGCCGCGCCGGACCCCGGCCCCGCCAAGGGCGCGGGCACCTTCACCGTCGCCCCCGCCACCGCCAAGCCGGTCGGGCGCGGCACCGTGCGCCGCTACCGGGTCGAGGTCGAGGACGGCATCGGCATCGACGCCCCGTCCGCCGCCGCGCAGGTCCACGGCATCCTCGGCGACAAGCGCGGCTGGACCAACGACCGCAAGAACGGCTTCCAGCTGGTCGCCGACGGCCCGTACGACTTCACCGTGAAGATCGCCTCACCGGCCACCGTGGACCGGATCTGCGGCGCCTCCGGACTGGACACCCACGGCGAGGTCAACTGCAACGTCGGCAACCAGGTGCTCGTCAACTCCAAGCGCTGGAACACCGGTTCACCGCAGTTCAGCGGCCCGCTGGAGGAGTACCGGGCGCTGATCGTCAACCACGAGGTGGGCCACCGGATCGGCCACGGGCACGAGGGCTGCCCGGGCGAGGGCAAGCCCGCGCCCGCGATGATGCAGCAGATCTACGGTCTCAAGGGCTGCGCGCCCAACGCCTGGCCGTACTCGGCGGAGGGCACCTACCTCAGCGGGCCGTCCGTCCCGTAGCCCGCGGGACCGGAGCCGCACCGGGGAGCCGGTCAGCCGAGCACCGGCAGGTACGCCCGCAGGTCGCTGCGCTCCCCCGAGGCGGACACCTCGGCCGCGTCCACCGCCGCCGCCCAGTCCGTCCGGCCGGTGGCCAGCCGGATCCAGGTCAGCGGGTCGGTCTCCACCACGTTGGGCGGGGTGCCCCGGGTGTGCCGGGGGCCCTCGACGGCCTGCACCACCGCGTACGGCGGGATCCGCAGCTCGACCGCGCCGCCCGGGGCGCGGTCGGCGAAGGCGTCGGCCAGCAGCCGGGTGACGGCCGCGACGGCCTGCCGGTCGTGCGGGAAGGCCGGGAGAGCCCGGGAGGCCGAGGAGGTCAGGGAAACCGAGGAGACCGGGGAGCCGGGGAAGGCGTCGGGCCCGAGCGCGGCGGCCAGGTCGTCGGCGTGCACGACCGTCTCCACCAGCCTGGTCACCAGCATGTCGGAGAGCGTCATCGAACCCAGCCGGATCTCGAACCGCCGCGCCGGGTCGGCGGCTTCGGGCCGCTCCAGCAGGGCGAGCAGCGCGTCCGCGGCCTGGCCGAAGGCGGCCGCCACCGAGGCCGCGTCCCCGGCGAACTCCGCCGCGCCCCGCTCCCGGGCCTGCTCGTCCAGCAGCGGCGCGACGGTGGCGACCCCGGCCGCCCAGCCCGACAGGTCCAGCGGTGCCCGCCCCTGCGGCCGGTCGTCCAGGTGCGCCGGGACGTAGTCGAGTTGGACGGCCAGGTGGGCGAGCAGTTCGCGGACCCGCCACCGCCCCAGCCGGGTCGGCAGGTCCAGCTGCTCCGTGCCGAGCGCGTCCACGGCGGCACGCAGCGCCCTGGTCTGGGCGGCCAGCGCGGCGCGGACCTTCTGCGGCTGGTACGTACGGGGCTTGGCAGGCATGGGGCTCAACATACGCCGAGGGGCGGACGGTTCCGGAGAACCGCCCGCCCCTCGAACAGGCCGATCAGGCCAGCAGGGCCTCGATGACGCCGGTGTGGGCGTCCTTCAGCTCCGCCAGCGAGACGCTGAACTGGCCCTGGACGTCCAGGCTGTCGCCGTCCACGACACCGATCCGGGCGGCCGGCAGGCCGCGCGCGGTGCACATGTCGTTGAAGCGGAGCTCCTCGCTGCGCGGCACCGCCACGACGGCGCGGCCGGCCGACTCCGAGAACAGCAGGACGAACGGGTCCTGGCCCTCGGGCAGGACGATCCGCGCACCGTGGCCGCCCTTGAGGCAGCTCTCCACGAGCGCCTGGCCGAGGCCGCCGTCGGACAGGTCGTGCGCGGCGTCGATCATGCCGTCGCGCGAGGCGGCGATCAGGATGTCGCCGAGCAGCCGCTCGCGCTCCAGGTCCACCGCGGGCGGCAGGCCGCCGAGGTGGTCGTGGACGGCCTGCGACCAGGCCGAGCCGCCGAGCTCGTCCGCCGTGTCGCCGAGCAGGTAGAGCAGCTGCCCCTCCTCGGCGAAGGCCAGCGGGGTGCGCCGGGTGACGTCGTCGATGACGCCGAGCACCGCGACCACCGGGGTCGGGTGGATGGCGACCTCGCCGGTCTGGTTGTACAGCGAGACGTTGCCGCCGGTGACCGGGGTGCCGAGCACCAGGCAGGCGTCGGCCAGGCCGCGGGTGGCCTCGGCGAACTGCCACATCACGTCCGGGTCCTCGGGGGAGCCGAAGTTGAGGCAGTCGGAGACGGCGAGCGGCTTGGCACCGCCGGCCGCGACGTTGCGGTACGCCTCGGCCAGGGCCAGCTGGGCGCCGGTGTACGGGTCCAGCTTGGCGAAGCGGCCGTTGCCGTCGGTGGCGACCGAGACGCCGAGGTTGGTCTCCTCGTCGATCCGGATCATGCCCGAGTCCTCGCCGACCGAGAGCACGGTGTTGCCGAGCACGTAGCGGTCGTACTGGTCGGTGATCCAGGACTTGGAGGCCTGGTTCGGGTGGCTCGCGACCTTCAGCAGGTCGGCCTTGAGGCCCTCGCCGGTGGTCGGGCGGGCCAGCCGCTCGGCGGTCGGGGCGTCGGCCTGCAGCGCGTCCTGCCAGCTGGGGCGGGCGTACGGGCGCTGGTAGGTCGGGCCCTCGTGGGCGACGGTGCGCGGCGGGACGTCCACCACGAGCTCGCCGTGCCAGTAGATCTCCAGGCGCTCGCCGTCGGTCACCTCACCGATGACGTTGGCGATGACGTCCCACTTCTCGCAGATCTCCAGGAAGCGGTCGATCTTGTCGGGCTCCACGATCGCGCACATGCGCTCCTGCGACTCGCTCATGAGGATCTCCTCCGGCGAGAGCGTGTGGTCGCGCAGGTGCACGGTGTCGAGCTCGATCCGCATGCCGCCGGAGCCGGCCGAGGCCAGCTCGCTGGTGGCGCAGGACAGGCCGGCGCCGCCGAGGTCCTGGATGCCCTTGACGAGCTTCTCCCGGAAGATCTCCAGGGTGCACTCGATCAGGAGCTTCTCCTGGAACGGGTCGCCGACCTGGACCGCCGGGCGCTTGGCCGGCTTGGTGTCGTCGAAGGTCTCGGAGGCGAGCACCGAGACGCCGCCGATGCCGTCGCCACCGGTGCGGGCGCCGTACAGGACGACCTTGTTGCCGGCGCCGGAGGCCTGCGCGAGGTGGATGTCCTCGTGCTTCATGACGCCCACGCACAGCGCGTTGACCAGCGGGTTGCCCTGGTAGCAGGAGTCGAAGACGACCTCGCCGCCGATGTTCGGCAGGCCCAGGCAGTTGCCGTAGCCGCCGATGCCCGCGACGATCCCGGGCAGCACGCGCCGGGTGTCCGGGTGGTCGGCCGCACCGAAGCGCAGCGGGTCCATCACGGCGACCGGGCGGGCGCCCATCGCCAGGATGTCGCGCACGATGCCGCCGATGCCGGTGGCCGCGCCCTGGTAGGGCTCGATGTACGACGGGTGGTTGTGCGACTCGACCTTGAAGGTGACCGCGTAGCCCTGGCCGACGTCGACGACACCGGCGTTCTCGCCGATGCCGACGAGCATCGCGTCCGAATCCGGCTTCTTCTCGCCGAACTGCTTCAGGTGGACCTTGCTGCTCTTGTACGAACAGTGCTCCGACCACATGACCGAGTACATGGCGAGCTCGGCGCCGGTGGGACGGCGGCCGAGGATCTCGCGGATGCGCGCGTACTCGTCCTCCTTGAGGCCGAGGTCGGCCCAGGGCTGGGCGGCGTCCGGGGTCTGCTCGGCGTTCTTGACGGTGTCGAGGCTCATCAGGCGTTCACCAGCTGCTTCAGGACGGAAGTGAAGAAGCCCAGGCCCTCGGTGGTCGGACCGGTGAGCGGCTCCACGGCGTGCTCCGGGTGCGGCATCAGGCCGACGACATTGCCGGCGGCGTTGGTGATGCCGGCGATGTCGCGGTACGAACCGTTCGGGTTGACGTCCAGGTAACGGGCGACGACCCGGCCCTCCGCCTCCAGCTCGTCGAGCACCCGCTCCTCGGCGACGAAGCGGCCCTCGCCGTTCTTCAGCGGGACGACGATTTCCTGGCCGACGGAGTAATCCCCGGTCCAGGCGGTGCCGGCGTTCTCGATGCGCAGCTTCTGGTCGCGGCAGATGAAGTGCAGCGAGTCGTTCCGGGTGAGCGCACCGGGCAGCAGGTGCGATTCGCAGAGCACCTGGAAGCCGTTGCAGATACCGAGCACCGGCATTCCGAGCTTCGCCTGCTCGATGACGGTCTCCATCACCGGCGAGAACCGGGAGATGGCACCGCAGCGCAGATAGTCGCCGTAGCTGAATCCGCCCGGCAGGACGACGGCGTCGACCTGGTGGAGATCCTTGTCACGGTGCCAGAGGGCGACCGGCTCGGCGCCGGCGAGACGGACCGCCCGCCGGGCGTCGCGGTCGTCGAGGGAGCCGGGGAAAGTGACGACGCCGACGCGGGTGGTCACTTGCCCTCCTCCTCGACCCGGACGGTGAAGTCCTCGATCACGGTGTTGGCGAGAAAGGTCTCGGCGGCTTCGCGGATACGGGCGAGCGCCGCGTCGTCGACCGGGCCCTCCACATCCAGCTCGAAACGCTTGCCCTGGCGGACGTCGGCGATCCCGGTGAATCCGAGACGGGGCAGTGCACGCTGCACCGCCTGTCCCTGGGGGTCGAGGATCTCCGGCTTGAGCATGACGTCGACTACGACGCGTGCCACTGGCACTCCCGGTGGTGTCTTCGGTGAGGCGGGGGAACTCCAGACTACCGGTGGTTTCGGGCAGGATTGCTGGCCGGGCATAGCGACGCGCGTAGACCCCAGACCCTTACGCAGCAAGGGATCCAACGCCCCGATCACCTGCCCGGGCCGGCCGGTTTCCCCGGATTCGGCACTCGGAACGACGCCCTCCGGAGAACACCCGAATACGGCACTTGGGGACAGAACCGCCCGACCCGCACATCGGTATCAAGGAACCCGCCGAAGAGACGTGAATATCCGGAAAAGAATGCCGGACTCTTCGATTTCGGCCCCCTTCGGGTGCAGAATAGGGCCACCTGTCGCGGCAAGTGCTGCGTATCAGGCGAGCCGCCCGGCCCGCCCGTACGCGCTTGCGCGAGTTGGTGCACATCAGGCCCCGGTACCCCCTCGGACCGGCGGCCGAATTGCCCGAGAGGATTGACACCCATGGCTCAGCGTGTAGTTGTCACGCTCTCCGACGACCTGGACGGCGGCGCCGCCGCCGAAACCGTCCACTTCGGCGTCGACGGAAAGTCGTACGAGATCGACCTGTCCGTGGACAACGCGGAAAAGCTGCGGGAGGCCCTCGCTCCGTTCGTCGCCGCCGGCCGCCGGCAGAGCCGCACCGGAAAGTCCTTCCGGCGCACCGCCCTCACCCCGGACCCGGCCGCCGTCCGCGCCTGGGCCCTGTCCCGCGGGATGGAACTGCCGGCCCGCGGCCGCATCCCCAAGCACGTGTACGAGGCGTTCGCCGAGGCGAACTGACCCCGCGGGGAGCCCGCTCCCCGGTCGCCCCGCCCGCCCGGTCCGAAAGGGTGGGGCGACCACCCCGAACGATGCTGTAGAGTATTCCTCGTCGCCGCAACGGAGAGATCCGAAGAGGCGGCGGGTGCCCCACCAGGCACCATGCGGACGTGGCTCAGTTGGTAGAGCATCACCTTGCCAAGGTGAGGGTCGCGAGTTCGAATCTCGTCGTCCGCTCGCAGTGCGCGAGCACAGCACAACTCAATAGTTTGACCTGCGGACGTGGCTCAGTTGGTAGAGCATCACCTTGCCAAGGTGAGGGTCGCGAGTTCGAATCTCGTCGTCCGCTCAGATACGAAGGGCCCCCTCAATCGAGGGGGCCCTTCGGCATTCCCTCCCGGGGCATCCCGGCACCCGGCGATATCGGTCATGACATTTGTCATCGCCGACCCGTGCGTCCCCACCGCGATGTCATGACGGCGCGCACTGCCCGTACGGCCCGGCCGACGGGAGGCTTGGGGCATGGAAACGAGCCGGCCCTCCCGCCCCAGCGACGACGTGATCGAGGTCACCGACCTGCACCGCCACTACGGCGGCGGCAGCACCGGGTACCACGCCGTGCGCGGCGTCGACCTGACCGTCCGCCGCGGCGAGCTGTTCGCCCTGCTCGGCACCAACGGGGCCGGCAAGACCTCCACCATGGAGGTCATCGAGGGCCTGGCCGCGCCCACCGGCGGCACCGTCCGGGTGCTCGGCCGGGACCCCTTCACGGAGCGCGGCGCCGTCCGCCCGCGGATCGGCATCATGCTCCAGGAGGGCGGCTTCTCCGGCGAGCTCACCGCCGCCGAGACCGGCCGCACCTGGGCCGGGATGACCAGCGGCGCCCGCCCGGTCGCGGAGGCGCTGGAGGTGGTCGGCCTCGGCCACCGGGCGAACGTCCGGGTCAAGCAGCTGTCCGGCGGCGAGAAGCGCCGGCTGGACCTCGCGATGGCCCTGCTCGGCCGCCCCGAGGTGCTCTTCCTGGACGAGCCCAGCACCGGCCTCGACCCGGAGGCCCGCGCCGCCGTCTGGCGGCTGGTCCGCGAGCTGCGCGCCCAGGGCACCACGGTGCTGCTCACCACGCACTACCTGGAGGAGGCCGAGGAGCTGGCCGACCGGCTGGCCATCATGCACGGCGGCCAGGTCGTCACCTCCGGCACCGTCGCCGAGGTGATCGCCGGCCGGCCCTCCCGGGTCTCCTTCGAACTGCCCGAGTTCACCGGGACCGCGCTGCCCCTGCTGCCCGGCGCCGAGCTGTCCGTCGACGGCCGCAAGGTCACCGTGCAGACCGTCGGGCTCCAGGACACCCTCACCGACCTGCTCGGCTGGGCCCGGCACCACGGCATCGCGCTCGGCGCGCTGGACGCCCGCAGCGCCTCGCTGGAGGAGGCCTTCCTCGCGATCGCCTCCGAGGCCGCCCACCAGCACCCCCCGCAGGCGCCCGCCGCCACCCGCCCCGCCCGCCGCCGCCTGATCGGATCCGCCCGATGACCACCGCCACCGCCACCGCCGCCACCACCGGTCCGCAGAGCACCGCCGTCCGCCGGCTGCTCGCCCTCGGCCGGGCCGAGGCCACCCTGCTGCTGCGCAACCGCACGGCCCTGTTCACCGCCCTGGTGCTGCCGCTGTTCCTGGTCGTCGTCCTCCGGAGCACGCTGGCGCAGCAGGCCGAGTCCAACCCCGGCCTGGACGTCGACTCGCTGCTGGTCTACGGCTCGGTCGGGATGGTCCTGGCCTTCGTCGTGTACTACAACCTGACCGCCGCGTACGTCGGACGGCGCGGCGAGCTGGTCCTCAAGCGGCTGCGCACCGGCGAGGCCCGGGACATCGAGATCCTGCTCGGCACCGCCGTCCCCTCGCTCACCCTCGGCCTGCTGATGGCCGCCCTGATCGGGATCGGCGGCAGCGTCGCCCTGCACCTGACCGTGCCGGTCAACCCGCTGCTGATGCTGGTCGGCCTGCTGCTGGCGCTGGCCACCATGATCGCCCTGGCCGCGCTGTCCAGCGCCTTCACCAGGACCGTGGAGAGCGCCGGCATCACCACCCTGCCGGTCATGCTGGTCATGCAGTTCGGCTCCGGCCTGTTCGTCCCGCTGGACGTCATGCCCGAGCAGCTGGCGAACATCTGCCGCCTGCTGCCGACCACCCCGGCCTTCCAGCTGATCCGCGTCGGCTGGTTCGGCACCGACGGCTCGGCCGCCGCGACCGGTTTCGCCGGCTCCTGGGGCGCCGCCGGCTCGCACCTGGTCACCGGGGGCATCTGGCTCGCCCTCGCGGTCTGGGGCGCGGTGCGCTACTTCCGCTGGGAGCCGCGCCGCTGAGCATCCGGCAGTAATCCGAAGGAACGCCCCCGGTCCGACCTCTGATATGAAGGCAGCAAGCATGATCGTGGTCGAACTGGGGGCGGAAGAAATGAGAATGCGGTCGCCGCTTCGCAGCTGGACGAGCCTGAGCAATCCCCAGCGCACCGAGCTGTACCTGCGCTGGTCGCTCTACCTGATGGCGCTGTTCATCCTGCCCGGCATCCTGCTCACCGTCGGGAGCGTCGCCGACCAGGCCGAGAACATCCCGGTGATCCGGATCTCCCTGCTGATCGGACTCGCCGTCACCCTGGTGCTGCTGCGGGCCTACCGCACCGCGCTCGACCACTACCTGGGCCGCCCCGCCGACCACCGGCTCTGGACCGCCCTCTCGGCCGGCCTCGCGGTGGCCGGCTCCTGGACGGTCCTGCTGTTCGGGCCCGCCGACGGCGGGACGCGGAACCCGGGAGGCGCGCCCTTCACCCCGTTCGTCGCCAGCGTCCTGCTGATCGCCTCCTTCGGGCCGGTGTGCGTGGCGCTGACCCCGCGCTGGGCCGCCGTCACCGGGGTGGGCATGCTGGCGGCCGTCTTCCCGGCCGGGGTGCTGTCCGGGGGCGACCCCGCCGGCGTCGCCGGGTACCTGACCGGACTGACCATCGGCATGGCCTTCATCGGCTTCAGCTGCCGCAGCTTCGCCTGGCTGACCTCGATCGTCTGGGAACTGGACACCGCCCGCGAGGCGCAGTCCCGGCTGGCCGTCGCCGAGGAGCGGCTGCGCTTCTCCCGCGACCTGCACGACGTGATGGGCCGCAACCTCACCACCATCGCGCTGAAGAGCGAGCTCGCCGTGCAGCTCGCCCGCCGGGGCCGCACCGAGGCCGCCGACCAGATGGCCGAGGTGCAGAAGATCGCCCAGGAGTCGCAGCGCGAGGTCCGGGACGTCATCCGCGGCTACCGCACCGCCGACCTGCACGCCGAGGCGATCGGCGCCCGCGCGGTGCTGCGCTCGGCCGACGTCGTCTGCGAGATCGACCTCGGCGAGCAGGCGGACGAGCTGCCGGCCCCGGTCCAGTCGGTGTTCGGCTGGGTCATCCGCGAGGCCACCACCAACGTGCTGCGGCACAGCGAGGCCGACCGCTGCCTGATCCGGCTGCGGACCGAGGACGGACGGGCCGTGCTGGAGCTGGAGAATGACGGGGTGCCCGACGTCCCGTTCCCCTCCCAGGGCAGCGGCACCGGGCTGCGCGGACTGCGCGAACGGCTCGCCGCCCACGGCGGCGAGCTGGCCGTGCCGACCGCCGGGGAGGGCGTCTTCCGGATGCTCGCCACCGTCCCGCTGCCGAGCTGAGGAAGAAAGACCGCCCGATGACCGAGAACGCCGCGCCCGTCCGCGTCCTGCTCGCCGACGACGAGCACCTGATCCGGGGCGCGCTGGCCGCGCTGCTCTCGCTGGAGGACGACATCGAGGTGGTCGCCCAAGCCGGCTCCGGGACGGAGGCGCTGGCGATGGCCCAGGCGCACCGCCCGGACGTCGCGGTGCTGGACCTCCAGATGCCCGGCAAGGACGGCATCGAGGTGGCCGCCGCGCTGCGGCTGCTGCTGCCGGACTGCCGCTGCATGATCGTCACCGGCCACGGCCGCCCCGGCTACCTGAAGCGGGCGCTGGAGGTCGGGGTGCGCGGCTTCCTGCCGAAGACCGTCTCGGCGGCCGACCTGGCGGGCATCATCCGGACCGTGCGCTCCGGCGGCCGGTACGTGGACCCGGAGCTGGCGGCGGACGCGATCAGCGCCGGCGAGACCCCGCTGACCCCGCGCGAGACGGACGTCCTGGAGCTGGCCGCGGACGGCACCCCGATCGCCGAGATCGCCGAGCGCGCCTCGCTCTCCCAGGGCACCGTACGCAACTACCTGTCCTCGGCGGCCACCAAGCTGGGCGCGGAGAACCGGCACGCGGCGGTGCGGATCGCCCGCGAGCACGGCTGGATCTGAGGGATCCGGCGCCCGCGGGCGATCGTCCCGGGCTCAGGCCCAGGTGGTGCCGGTCAGCCGCTCGTACACCTCGATGTACCGGGCCCGGGTCTGCTCGACGATCTCGGTCGGCAGCGCCGGCGGCGGCTGCTCGCCGTGGCGGTCCCAGCCGGAGGCCGGGGAGACCAGCCAGTCGCGGATCAGCTGCTTGTCGAAGGACGGCTGCGAGCGGCCCGGCTGCCACTGGTCGGCGGGCCAGTAGCGGGAGGAGTCCGGGGTGAGCACCTCGTCGCCGATCAGCAGCTCGCCGTCCAGCAGGCCGAACTCGAACTTGGTGTCGGCCAGGATGATGCCGCGCTCGCGGGCGATGTCCCGGGCCCGGGCGTAGACGTCCAGGGTGGTGCGGCGCAGCTGGGCGGCGAGCTCGGCGCCGATCCGGCGGGCGGTCTCCTCGTAGGAGACGTTCTCGTCGTGCTCGCCGACCTCGGCCTTGAGCGCCGGGGTGTAGATCGGGGCGGGCAGCTCGGAGCTGTTCTCCAGGCCCTCGGGCAGCGCGATGCCGCAGACCGTGCGGCTCTCCTGGTACTCGGCCAGGCCGGAGCCGGCCAGGTAGCCGCGGGCGACCGCCTCGACCGGGACCATCTCCAGGCTGCGGCAGACCAGCGTGCGGCCCTTCCAGTCGGCCGGGGCGCCGGCCGGGACCTCGGTGGAGATCACGTGGTTGGGGACGATGTCGGCGATCCGCTCGAACCACCACAGCGACAGCTGGGTGAGGATGCGGCCCTTGTCCGGGATCTCGTTCGGCAGCACCCAGTCGTGGGCGGACGTCCGGTCGCTGGCCACCATGACCAGCTCGCCCGATCCGGTGCGGTAGAGGTCGCGCACCTTGCCGGTGTGCAGGTGGACCAGGCCGGGTACCTGGACCGGCTCGGGCTTGGTGACAAATCCGCTCAAGGTGTTCAGTCCTCAGGGGTCGTTCGCGGGTGGGGCACCGCGAAAGGGGAGGTCACTGCCCCCGCAGTCTTTCACGACCGGGTTCGCCCGCCCCGACCCGTCCCCGGCCTCGGGGGACGGAGCGCCTAGTTCTTGCACAGTCGGTCCAGCAGGTTGGCGGTGGCCCGCTGGATCCGCTCGTCGGTCAGGCCCGGGCGGCCCAGCGCGGGCGACCAGGCGAAGGTGCCCGCCGCGAAGACGTACGCGCCGCTGGGCGCCCGGTACAGCGAGGTCTCCTGGTAGCGGGTGCGGCCGCCCAGGTCCTGGTACGGCGAGTGCGCCAGCAGCACCCGCTCGATGTGCTCGGGCAGCGCCACCTTGGGGTAGTAGCGGTCGGCCTCGCCGGCGACCAGCCCGGGCAGCTCGTCGCCCTCCTGGAGGCCGGTGCCGTCCCAGAGCCAGTGCGCGGTGTGCCGGGCGACCAGCGGGACGGGCGCGGCGACCCGCCCCGAGTACTGCACCCCGAGCAGCTGCTGCTCGGGCTCCCCGGCGTCCCGCCACAGCGCGCTGGCCGCGCCGGGCGCCCCGGCGGCCGGGCTGCCGGGGCGGACCTTCTGCCGCTTGCGGCAGTTGAGCAGCCGGTTGGGCTCGCCGGAGGCGGCGGCGGTCAGTTCGACCCGCCAGTACATGGTGTTGGCGGAGAGGAACACCAGCGAGGTGCCGCCGTCCCGGGCCCGCTCGGCGGCCCGGCGCATCGGCTCGGACCAGTACTCGTCGTGGCCGGGGAAGACCAGCGCCCGGTGCCGGGACGGGTCCACCAGGCCGGCGTGCAGGTCGGTGGCGGTGGCGTAGGAGAGGTCGTAGCCGAAGCGCTCGGCCCAGCGGATGAAGTCGTACGCGTGGCCGACGTGCAGCGGCAGTCCGGCGGTGGCGTGCGGGCGGTCGAAGGAGACGGTGACGGCCGCCTCCGGCTCGCCGACCAGACCGCCCAGGCCGTCCCAGGCGTGGTAGAGGCTGGCGCCGGTGCGGCCGTCCTCGGGGAACAGGTTGTACGCCTGCCAGGTCACGTCGGGGAGCACCAGGAGCAGCTCGGCGGTGCGCGCCCGCTCGTCGAAGTCCCGGACGGTGAAGGGGATGTGGCTGCGGTGCAGCATGTCCGCGGTGGTCAGCACGGCGACGTACGAGCCGGGCTTCCAGTGCGCCGGGATCTGGAGCCGCCAGGAGTGCCACCAGTGGTGGCAGGAGACCGTCCGGTCGACCACCAGCGGGGCGGGCTGGGCGAGGCCGGAGATCAGCGGGCTGGAGGTCATGTGGCGGGCGCCGTCGCCGCCGTAGTGGCCGATCCGGAAGACGTCCACGGTGAACTCGCGGGGCGGGTTGACGGTGACCCGGAAGTCCACCGAGCCGCCGGGGCGGATCACCCCGGCCGAGGCGAAGCCCTTGATCTGCTGGTCCACGTCGTTGGCGCCCTGCGGGCTGCCGACCGACGGCTTGGGCCGGGTGCCCGCGGCCAGCGGCTGCTGGCCGGGCGCGTCCACCGAGACGTACCAGGGGACGGCGCCCTCCGCCCCCGCCAGGTACTGGTCCGGGCTGCGCAGCCAGGGCAGCGGCCCCTGACCGAAGGGGTCGGAGACGCTGTAGGCGTGCGTCCCCGACTCCCAGCGGCGGTTGAGTTCGGTCCCCACGCGCCCCTCCCAGGTGCACTTCCGCCCGGTGGCACGTGCCCCCCGGATGTGCGTGCGGTCTAATACACCACAGAGTGCTGCCGTAACGTCACCCTCCGGTAGCAATTGGTGCAGGGAATCTCGCGCGCCTCCCGGGCAGGGCCTCCGGCCTGCGAAGACGCCGGGCGGCCAACCGATTTGGGGGCGCGCACCGGGGCACCGAGCGCCCTCCTGGAACGCCTGGGACGTCAGAGGCGGACGGGTTTCTCGAGACGGACGTCGGCCGCGTCCAGCCAGGCGCGCAGCGGGCCGTCCTGGCCCTGTTCGACGGCCTGGGCGACCGGGCCGGCCAGGTCGGTGCGGCGCACCCCGCCGAGCAGCAGCACCGGGCCGTCCAGCCAGTCCAGGCCGGGGGCGCCGCCGGCGGTGTCCACGGCGGCGCAGCAGACCATCGCGGTGACGTGGTCGACCAGCAGGTCGCGGCCGCTGCGGTCGGGTTCGAGCAGCGGGGCCGGGGCGGTGGTGCGGGCCAGCTGGGCGGCGAGCGCGGCGGCCAGCAGCTCGCCGTCGCCCTCGGCGAGCCGGCCCAGCAGCCGGGTGAGGGTCGGAGCGCCCGGGCGGGACTGCGGGGCGAGCCGGTCCAGGGCGGTCTGCAGGGCGGCGGCGCCCGCCCGCCAGCCGGCGTCCACCACCTCGGCCGGGTAGTCGGCCCACTCCAGCTCGTGCCAGCCGCCGGCCGCCGGGCGGCCGAAGAACAGGTCGGCGGCGAGCCGGGAGACCGCCCGGTCGACGGTGCCGGGCTCCTCCAGCAGGTCGCAGGCGGGGCGGTCGCCGAGCCGGCTGCCGTAGCCGTCGGCCAGCCGGTCGCGCCGGGACAGCTCGGTGAGCGCGGAGACCACGCCGGCGTTGAGGTGGGCCGGGTGGCGGCCGAGCCGCCAGGCGGGCAGCGCGACCCGGGTGAGCAGCCGGTCCCAGCCCGCGTAGGCCAGGCCGACCTGCTCCTGGGCGGCGATCCGCAGGCCGTAGTCGACCGCCCTGGCCTGCTCGGAGGCCCAGCCCGCGACCGAGCGCTCCAGCTCGGCGGAGTGGCCCCGGCAGGCGCCGAGCAGCCGGCGGACGACCCGGCGGACGACCCGGTCGGCGAGTGCGGCCGGACCGCGCCGGGGCGGCCGGGGCGGGGCGGCCAGGATGCCGCCGCCGAGGCCGGGGGCCGTGCCGCCGCCGGAGTCCAGGCAGGCGTCCAGGCGGCGCAGGAAGCGCCGGGCGGCGGCGATCTCCGGGTCGGCGGAGGCGGCGGTGCCGGCCACCACGGGGGCGAGCAGGGCCCGCAGCTCGCCGGCCCGCATCCACCAGAGGAAGGGCGAGCCGATCACCAGGACGGGGGCGGGCTCGGCCGGGTCCGGCTGCGGCGGCGCGGCCGTCGGCCGGGCGGACGGGACGTCCTCCAGCCAGCTGTCGCAGTCCGGGGTGAGGGCGACGGCGGAGGGCGCGGGCACGTCCAGCCGGTCCGCCAGTTCGTCGATCAGCCGGTACAGCTCGGGTGCCTCGGCGCGGTCCAGCGGGACGGCCGGGGTGGACGGCGGGACGGCCCGGCGCAGGGCCCGGGCGGTCAGCCCGGCCACCAGCAGGGTCAGCGCGGCGACCGCGCAGACCGCCCAGCGGGCGGCGTCCCAGCCGGCCGCGTCGGCGGCCCCGGGCGCGCCGATCCGGCCGGTGAACCGGCCCGCGAGCAGGACCACCGCGACGGCGGTGGGCAGGGCGGCGGCGGCCCGGGCGAGGCCTCGGACCCGCAGGACCGCCTGGGCGTGAGCGCGCGCGATGTCGACTGCTGCCATACGGTGCGGCACCCCCTTCGGAGCCCTCGGGCGCCCGGCTTCGGGCCCTGAGCCGACTCGAAATGATCAGTTCCGACCGGGAAGCGGAGGCGTCCGATCCCCGGTAGTGCATGCTGCGTGGCGCTACTGACATTTTCGACGCCCCGGTCCGGGTGGGCGTTCCGGATCACCCCGGTTTCCACTCGTCCCGGTGACACTGCCCGGATTCCGGACGCCGGCGGCCGGTCCGGTGCGAAGCACCCGACGACCGCCCGGCCGGACGCCGTCCAGCATCCCCCCGTGGGAGCACCGCTACCCGGCGGCGACCCCGGCGCACGGGCCCCGCGCACCGCGATCCAGCGCACCATAAGGCCGCGCAGCCGGTTGCGTCAGCCGGATGCGGGTGCTGTCACCCGATGGGCTGGAATCCGTCGGCCGAACGGTGAGTCCGCCCCGGTGGCCCCTCCAGCCCCGAAACGCCCGGGGCACTGCGCCCATGGGAGTTGACCGGCCAGCTCGGTTGTTCGAGCTTCGCTCGCCCCTGCCGGCAGCCCCCGCTGCGGGCCCGAGCGGGGCCGTCACACGCCGCGGCCCCCGTGCGAACGGTTCGCACG
>NZ_JBHVEU010000196.1:0-15977 GCF_042802075.1 Kitasatospora sp. NPDC057518 | reverse complement strand
GGCCACCCCCCGCCGGCGCCGCCGGCCGGCCCCCTCGGCGTCGAGCCGGCCGTGGTCCAGCTGCTCGCGCACTGCCCGGCCGCGCCGGAGGCGGGGGGGTCCGGGGTCGGGCCGGCCGGCCGGCTCGCGGCGGGCCAGCGAGCCCAGGGCGGCGGCCCAGCGGTCGGCCAGGCCGGCCAGGCCGTCGGGCTCCGGCACGGCGTCGGAGGCGGTGGCGGCGGCGGTGTCGGCGGCGGTGCCCGGATCGGCGGCCAGCAGGCCGATCGCGCCGTGCACCTCGTCGAGGCGGCCGCGCATCGTCGCCGCGCCCTCGGCGTCCAGGCCGACGCAGGCGGGCGGCAGCCCGACGCAGATCCGCTCGGCCAGGCCCGAGGCCGCCCCGGCCAGCGCGCCGTGGTCGGTGCCGCGCACGTCGCCGTAGCGCAGCGCCCGGACCAGGGCGGGCAGCGCGCCCGCGAGGTGCGCGACGTCGGTGTCCAGGGCCGCGCAGTCGGCGAGCACCCGCATCACGGCGGGCAGGGCGCCGGACAGCCCGGCCAGCAGGCAGGTCTCCACCAGGCCGGTCAGTTCGGCGAGTTCCTCGGCGGCCCGGGCGGTGCCGACGGCCTTGTTGGCCGCCGCCTCCTCGACCGTGGTGCCCCACTGGGCGGCCTCGGCGATCCGGACCGCGAACTCGGGCTGCCAGCACAGCCGCCAGCTCTCCCGGAACGTCCCGGTCGAGTTCACCGAGGAGCGCGCGGGCACGCCCCAGTCCACGCCCAGCAGCCGCAGCCGGTGCAGCAGCCGGGAGCGGGCCGCGTCGTTCTCCTTGCGCAGGTCGAGGTCGACGTCCTTCGGCGCGGCCTCGGGCCTGAGCCGCAGCGAGCGCTGCAAGCGGGTCAGGTCGCGCTGGAGCGGCACCGCCGGTGCGGCGTCCGGGACCTCGCCGAGCGCGTCGCCGACCACCAGGCGGTCCCGGACCAGCTCCAGGGCGACGTCCGAGCCCTCGCAGAGCACCGCGCGCACGGCGTCCAGGGTCTCGGTCAGCCCCGCGAGCGGGCGGCCGCGCAGCACGGCCAGGGTCTCGGCGAGCCGGACCGCCTCGATCACGTGCGCGGAGGAGACCGGGTGGTCCTCGGCGCGCAGCAGGTCGGCGGCCCGGGTGAGCCAGCGCGGCACCGGGTCCCCGTCGGTGGTGAACAGGTGGTGGTACCAGCCGGGCGACTGCACGCCCGCGCCGTAGCCGGTGGCCTGGGAGAGCCGGCGGTGCGTCCACGGCACCCAGGTGATGTCCGTGCGCACCTTCTTCGGCAGCCCGGCGAGCAGCGCCCGGTCGTGGGCGACGGTGGGCATCCGCTCCAGCGCGGGGACGTGGAAGGCCCCGCAGACCACGGCGATCCGCAGGTGCCCGGCGCGCCGGGCGGCACGGATCTGCTGGCGCATGTACGCCTCGCGCAGCTGGTCCCGGCGGGACTCGCCGAGGCCCTCGGCGCGCAGCGCGCCCATCGCCTCGGCGACGGCGGCGAACGGCGCCAGCGCGTCGGTGCCGGGCGCGCGGTGCTCGACCACGTCCTCCCACCAGCGCTCGGCGTCGTCGTGCCCGGCCGCCTCGGCGAGCAGCGCCAGCGGGTCGGCGACCGGGTCGGCACCGGCCTCCTCGGCGCCGGCCTCCTCGGCGTCGCCGGCCTCACCGTCCTCGGCAGGAACGGCGGGATCGACGGGATCGGCGGGCGCGAAGCCGTACGCGGCGGGCAGGTCGATGAAGCGGACCGGCAGGTCGTGGTCCACGGCGTGCCGGATCGCCACCCACTCCGGGGAGAACTCGGCGTACGGCCAGAAGGCGGCCTTCGCCGGGTCGTCCACCGCGTGGGCGAGCAGCGCCACCGGCGGGACCAGGTCCTTCTCGGCCGCCAGGTGGACGATCGCGTCGGCCTCCGGCGGGCCCTCGATCAGCACCGCGTCCGGCCGCCACTGCGCCAGCGCGGCGGCCACCGCCCGGGCCGAACCGGGGCCGTGGTGGCGGATGCCCAGCAGGGCGACCTCAGGGCTCGTCATACGGTCACCTCGCGGGCGGCGCGGTAGAAGTCCTTCCAGCCGTCGCGCTCGCGCACCACTCCTTCGACGTACTCGCGCCAGACCGCCCGGTCCGCCACCGGGTCCCGGACGACGGCGCCGAGGATGCCGGCCGTCACGTCCCCGGCCCGCAGCACGCCGTCGCCGAAGTGGGCGGCCAGCGCGAGTCCGTTGGTCACCACCGAGATCGCCTCGGCGGTGGAGAGGGTGCCGCTCGGGGTCTTGACCTTCGTCCGGCCGTCCACCGTGATCCCGGCCCGCAGCTCGCGGAAGACGGTGACCACGCGCCTGATCTCCTCGGCGCCGCCGGGCAGTTCGGGCAGGTCCAGGGAGCGGCCGAGCTGGCCGACCCGCCGGGTGACGATGTCGACCTCCTCGTCCAGCGAGCCCGGCAGCGGCAGCACCACGGTGTTGAAGCGGCGGCGCAGCGCACTGGACAGCTCGTTGACGCCGCGGTCGCGGTCGTTGGCGGTGGCGATCACGTTGAAGCCGCGTACGGCCTGCGTCTCGGCGCCCAACTCCGGTATCGGGAGCGTCTTCTCGGACAGGATGGTGATCAGACTGTCCTGCACGTCGGCCGGGATGCGGGTGAGCTCCTCGACCCGGGCGATCTTCCCGTCGGCCATCGCCCGCATCAGCGGCGAGGGCACCAGGGCGTCCCGGCTGGGCCCGTTGGTGAGCAGCTGCGCGTAGTTCCAGCCGTAGCGGACGGCCTCCTCGGGGGTGCCGGCCGTGCCCTGCACCAGCATCGTGGAGTCGCCGCTGATCGCCGCGGCCAGGTGCTCGGACACCCAGGTCTTCGCGGTGCCCGGCACGCCGAGCAGCAGCAGCGCCCGGTCCGTCGCCAGGGTCGTCACGGCGACCTCGACGATCCGGCGCGGGCCGATGTACTTGGGGGTGATCCGGGTGCCGTCGGGCAGTTCGCCGCCGAGCAGGTACGTCGCCACGGCCCACGGCGAGAGCTTCCAGCGCTCGGGGCACGGACGGTCGTCCTGCGCGGCCAGCGCGGCCAGTTCACCGGCGAACGCGTCCTCGGCGTGCTGCCGCAGAACGTCGGTCATGGGGGCTCCTTCGGGTCGGCCGCCGGGCACACGGGTGCCCCGGGCGGAGTGGTGATCGGGGGGAGCCAGGTCGGCGTCCCGGCCTGTGGAACCAACCCTGCACCGAGCCACTGACAACCCGCCGGGGGCTGCGGACGGTCCGTCAGCCACTGTCAGTGCCGCCGCCTACGGTCGGTCGCATGGAGGAACGCTGGAGCACCGAACACGTCCTGTCCCTGGCACCTGACGCCGCCTCGCAGAAGGCCGCGGGCAAGCTCTCCGCGCCCGCGCCGTGGTCCGGCACCGGCACCGACGGCACCGCGCTCTGGGGCGAGTGCAAGGGCAGCGGCCGCACGCCGTACCGCACCGCGATCGAACTCGCCACGCCCGCCTACCAGTGCACCTGCCCCAGCCGGAAGTTCCCGTGCAAGCACGCGCTCGGGCTCCTCCTGCTGTGGAGCGGCACCCCGGCGGCCGTCCCGGCCGGCGAGCCCGCCGACTGGGTCTCCGAGTGGCTCGCCTCCCGCCAGGAGCGCGCCGAGAAGCGCGCGGAGAAGAAGGAGGAGGACCCGGAGGCCACCCGGCGCCGGCTCGAGAAGCGCGGCGCCAAGGTCGCGGTCGGCGCCGCCGAGCTGCGGCTGCGGCTGGCCGACCGGGTCCGGCACGGCCTGGCCGACCAGTCCACCGCCGGCCCCTGGGAGGAGGTCGCCGCCCGGATGGTCGACGCGCAGGCCCCCGGCCTGGCCGCCCGGGTCCGCGAACTGGACGCGCTGCCGCAGGAGCGGCTGCTGGAGGAGTACGCCATGCTGCACCTGCTCGCCACCGCCGCCACCCGGATGGACGAACTGCCGGCCGAACTGGCCGCCACCGTCCGCACCCGGGTCGGCTTCCCCGCTGACCCCGGCACGGCCGGCCCCACCGTCCGCGACCGCTGGCTGGTCCTCGGCACCCGGGACACCACGGACGAGCGGCTCACCACCCGCCGGGTCTGGCTGCGCGGCGCCAAGACCGGCCGCCCGGCCCTGCTGCTCTCCTTCGGCCACCAGGGCCAGGCCCCCGCCCTCGCCCTGCCCACCGGCCGCCTGGTCGAGGCCGACCTCGCCTACTTCCCCGCCGCCCACCCGCTGCGCGCCGACCTCCGCGAGCGCTACGGCGCCCCCGAGCCGGGCCCCGCCGGCCCGCCCGCCGGGCTCACCGTCGCCGAGGCGGTGGCCGGCTACGGCACCGCCGTCGCCGACGACCCGTGGCTGGAGAGCCGGCCCACCGTGCTCGGCGACGTCGTCCCGGTCCGCACCCCGGACGGCTGGTTCCTGACGGACGGCCACCACACCGTGCCGGTCCGCGCCTCGGCCGTCCCGGAGGCCGCGCTGTGGCGGCTGGCCGCGGTCTCCACCGGCCGCCCGCTGACGGTCTTCGGCGAGTACGGCCACCAGGGCTTCGCCCCGGTCACGACCTGGGCCGCCGACCAGCGCCCGGTCGGCCTCACCAACCTTTAGGGCGTGTCTTGTGGATCCCTGCCGGGCGCGCGACGCTCCCCCAGCCTTCGGCCGGGAGGTACCCCCAGGGCACAAGCGCACCTCGCCGCGTTGTCGTCGGTCGCCAATGGCCCCCAGCCTTCGGCCGGGAGGTGCCCCCACCGCAGTGGCTCCCTCCTCCGCCTTGCGATGCACGCACCCCAACGCCGCGCCCTGATCCGACAAAACCCACAAGACACGCCCAGGAGCACCAGGAATGACGATCACCCAGGACCCGTGGGAGACCCTGCACACCAGCGCCCTGCTCGGCACCGACCGCCGTCCGCTCCCGGCCACCGCCCTGCCGCTCGCCGACGCCGTGGACCAGGGCGATCCGGCCACCGCCCTGCTGGAGCTGGCCGCGCTGGCCGCCGTCCGCCGCCGGGCCGGCGCGCTGCCCGTACCGGCCGACGGGCCGCCCGGCCCGCCCGCGGCCGAGGACGCCCGCCCGGAGCTGCCCGAGCCGGCCGCCCGCCGGCTGGCCGTCCTGCTCTCGGGGCGCACCGGCGGCGGCACCGGCGCCGGCGGCACCCTGGCCAACCTGTCCGAGCTGCTGCCGCAGTGGCTCGCCACCGCCGGGGCGAGCGGCCTGCGCCCGCCCGCCGCGCTGATCCCCGGCCTGCTCGACGCCGCCCGCGCCCGCAGCGAACTGCGCTCCGACGCCGTGGCGTTGGCCGGTCCGCCGGGCCGCTGGCTGGCCGAGCAGAACCCCGACTGGCGGTTCGTGCTGCGCACCACCGCCCCCGAGCTGCCGCAGCGGCCCGCCGACGACCGGCTCTGGCACGAGGGCCTGTTCGCCGAACGGGTCACCCACCTCACGCAGCTGCGCCGCCGCGATCCCGCGGCCGGCCTGGAGCTGCTGCGCGGCACCTGGTCCACCGAGCGCGCCGAGGACCGCCTGCTCTTCCTGGACGCCCTCCAGGACGGCCTCTCCCCCGCCGACGAACCGTTCCTGGAGGCCGCCCTCGGCGACCGCAGCAAGAACGTCCGGGCCACCGCCGCCGAGCTGCTCTCCACCCTGCCCGGCTCCGCGCTGGCCCGCCGGATGGCCGAGCGGGCGCGGGCCGCCGTCCGGCTCGCCGACACCGGCACGCACCTGCTGGTCACCCCGCCCACCGCGTGCGACGCCCAGATGCAGCGCGACGGGATCGCCCCCAAGTCGCCCACCGGGCGCGGTGAACGGGCCTGGTGGTTCGGCGAGTTGGTGGCCGCCGCACCGCTGTCGCTGTGGCCGGAGAGCACCGGGCTGACGCCCGGGCAGCTGCTCGCCCTGCGGGTCGGCGACAGCATCGACGAGACCAGCAGCAGCTGGGCCGACGACCTGCGGGAGGCCTGGGCGCGGGCCGCCGTCCGCCAGCAGGACGCCGACTGGGCCCGGGCGCTGCTCGGCCCGGCCCCGGTCCCGTCCGGGCGCGGCGCCCGGACCCGCGCGCTGCGCACCACCGGCGCCCCGGCCAAGCTGCTGGCCGTCCTCCCGCCGGAGGAGCGGGCGGTCTGGACGGCCGCGTTCATCACGGTGCACGGGCTGGGCGAGGCCTTCCAGCTGCTCGGCGCCTGCGCCACCCCGTGGACGCCGCCGCTGTCCACCGCCGTGGTGACCGCCCTGGCCCGCGCGGCGGCCTCCGGGGCGTACCCGTGGAGCCACAGCGGGGTGCTCGGGATGACGGAGCGCGCGCTCGCCCCGGAGACGGCCGCCGCGGTGGAGGAGCTGGCCGCCGGGGCCGCCCCGGACTCCGCGTGGTCCGAGACCTTCTCCCGGCTGGCCGGCACCCTGCGCTTCCGGGCGGCGATGCTCGCGGAGCTGGCGGGCTGAGGGCGGGCCGGGCCCGCGGTACGCCTCCGGAGACGACGGAGACGACGGAGACGACGGAGCGGGCCGGCCCCCGGGAGGGCCGGCCCGCTCGACGCGCCGTGGCTCAGCCGGCCCGCAGGTTCGACTCGACCCAGGCGACCACGTCCCGGGTCGGCGTGCCCGGGGTGAAGATGTCCGCGACGCCCAGCGCCTTGAGCTCGGCGATGTCCTCGTCCGGGATGATCCCCCCGCAGAAGACCTTGATGTCCTCCGCGTCGCGCTCCTTCAGCAGCTCCAACACCCGGGCGCACAGCGTCATATGGGCACCGGAGAGGATCGACAGCCCGATGCCGTCCGCGTCCTCCTGGATCGCGGTGTCGACGACCTGCTCGGGCGTCTGGTGCAGTCCGGTGTAGATGACCTCCATACCGGCGTCGCGCAGGGCTCGCGCGATGACCTTGGCACCACGGTCGTGACCGTCGAGCCCGGGCTTGGCGACCACCACACGGATCGGCCCCGACACACTCATGACTGCCTCCTGGACCTCGTCGTCCACCATCCGACCGGGCCTCGTGGGCCGCCGGCGCGGTTAACGGTCGATAACCAACCTGAGGGGAGGTTAGCGCCCCCCGGCACGGTTGACCGCGCCGCCTCCGAAGAGGAGGGCAAAGTCACAGCTCCGGGCCTTGCTACCAGCGGGTATACCCGTCCTTCCCGCAACCTCCGCACAGACCCCCCGGCCGACCCCTTGACATCCGGAGGTTTTTCCGGGGCGTCGCCCATGGGACTACAGTCACGGCTGCCCTTGGGACTACAGTCACGGCTGTTCTCCCCTCGTCCGACGACGCCCGAGGCCCACCGAGGAGGCAGCCCCCGATGGCTCCCGATGCAGCCGCCCGTCCGACCCGCGCGGAGCTGCGCCTCGCCGCCCGCGAGCAGTCCCGCGCCCAGCGCCGCGGCGCCGCCAAGGCGGCCACCCGGACGGCCCTGTTCCGGGTCGCGCTGCCGTCGGTGGCCGCGCTCGGGGTGGCCGCCGCCGCGGCGGTCACCGTGCAGGGGGAGGCCGACCAGCAGCACGCCCAGGCCGCCGGACGGACGCCGCAGGCCACGGCGCCGGACACCGCGGCCGCGCACGCGGCGACCCAGGCGCTCGCGGCCGGCGCACCGGCCCAGGCCTCGCGCGGCGACGCCCGCCAGCCGCTGGCCGGCGCCCAGCCCACCGAGGCCCCCACCGCGCAGCCCACCGCCGAGCCCGCCCCCGAACCGGTCAAGCCCACGGTGGTCATGCCGGTCGCCCGGCACGGCCTCGGCGAACTGTTCGGCGAGGCCGGCACCCACTGGGCCAACCGGCACACCGGCATCGACTTCCCGGTGGACGGCGGCTCCGAGGTCTACGCCGTGACCGACGGCACGATCCGCACCCAGTGGAACCCGTTCTACGGCTACATGACGATCCTCAAGATGCCCGACGGCACCGAGGCCTGGTACTGCCACCTGCGGGCGTACAAGGTGCGCAAGGGCCCGGTGAAGCAGGGCGACGTGATCGCCTTCGTCGGCAGCAGCGGCAACAGCACCGGCCCGCACCTGCACTTCGAGATCCGGCCGCAGGGCAACGGGCCGATCGACCCGCTGCCCTGGCTCCTCTCGAACGGGCTGGACCCGCGCTAGCGGGTCGGAGCAGCTCCGCGGGGCAGAGCTGCTCCGCCGCTCAGAGCTTCTCCACCGGCGCGTAGCGCAGCAGCAGCTGCTTGCGCCCGTCGGTGCCGAAGTCGACGGTGGCCTGCGCCCGGTCGCCGACGCCCGTGACGGCCACCACCGTGCCCAGCCCGAAGCTGTCGTGGGTGACCCGGTCGCCGACCGCGAGCGAGACCGCCTCGCGCTCCACCAGCTGGCCGCCGCGCCGCGCCGACTGCCCCCAGCCGGCCTTCGGCTTGGCCGCCGCGGCCGACGAGGAGGAACGCGAACTCCCGCCCCCGGAGGAGGACTTGCCCCAGGACGAGCCCGAGGAGTAGCCGCGCTGGACCGGCGCCTGGGCCGCCCCGGTGCGCTTCCACTCCACCAGCGTCTCCGGGATCTCCTCCAGGAACCGCGAGGCCGGGTTGTAGGCCGGCTGCCCCCAGGCGCTGCGCAGCACCGAGCGGGTCAGGTACAGCCGCTCGCGGGCCCGGGTGAGCCCGACGTACGCGAGCCGGCGCTCCTCCTCCAGCTCCTTGACCTGGTTGAGCGCCCGCATGTGCGGGAAGATCCCGTCCTCCATGCCGGTCAGGAAGACGACGGGGAACTCCAGGCCCTTGGCGGTGTGCAGGGTCATCATCGTGATGACGCCCTGCCCGTCCTCGTCGTCGTCCGGGATCTGGTCCGAGTCGGCGACCAGTGCGACCCGCTCCAGGAAGTCGGCCAGCGAGCCGACCGGCGGCGTGCCCTCCTCGTCGGCGTCCGGCCGCTCGCCCGGGTCCTGCTCGTACTCCAGGGCGACGGAGGCGAGCTCCTGGAGGTTCTCCACCCGGGTCTCGTCCTGCGGGTCGGTGGAGGCCTGGAGCTCGGCCAGGTAGCCGGTCTCCTCCAGGACGGCCTCCAGCACCGCCGCCGGGCCCGCGCCCGACTCGACCACCTGGCGCAGTCCGGCCATCAGGGTGTTGAACTTCTTGACGGCGTTGGCCGAGCGCGCGGCCATCCCGTACGCCTCGTCGACCCGCACCAGCGCCTGGGCGAAGGAGATCCGCTCCCGCGAGGCCAGCGCGTCGATCATCGCCTCGGCCCGCTCGCCGATGCCGCGCTTGGGCACGTTGAGGATCCGGCGCAGCGGCACGGTGTCCTCCGGGTTGGAGAGCACCCGCAGGTACGCCAGGACGTCCCGGACCTCCTTGCGCTCGTAGAAGCGCACCCCGCCGACGACCTTGTACGGCAGGCCGACCCGGATGAACACCTCCTCGAACACACGGGACTGGGCGTTGGTCCGGTAGAAGATCGCGACGTCGCCGGGCTTGGCCTCGCCCTTGTCGGTGAGCCGGTCGATCTCGTCGGCGATGAACTGGGCCTCGCCGTGCTCGTCGTCCGCGACGTAGCCGACGACCTTCTCGCCGTGGTCCCCGGCCGTCCACAGCTTCTTCTCGCGGCGGTTGGCGTTGCGCTCGATGACGGCGTTGGCGGCGCTCAGGATGGTCTGGGTGGAGCGGTAGTTCTGCTCCAGCAGGATCGTGGTCGCGTTCGGATAGTCCTCCTCGAACTGGAGGATGTTGCGGATGGTCGCGCCGCGGAAGGCGTAGATCGACTGGTCCGCGTCACCGACCACGCACAGCTCGGCCGGCGGCACCTCGGCCAGCCGCCCGGCCGCCGGGTTCACCAGCTCGCCGTCCACGGTGCGCCTGGGCGCGGCGGCGACGGATCCTCCGCTGAGCTCCCGGACCAGCATGTACTGGGCGTGGTTGGTGTCCTGGTACTCGTCGACCAGGATGTGCCGGAACCGGCGCCGGTAGTGCTCGGCGACGTCGGGGAAGGCCTGCAGCAGGTTCACCGTCGTCATGATGATGTCGTCGAAGTCCAGCGCGTTGGCCTCGCGCAGCCGCCGCTGGTAGAGCGCGTACGCCTCGGCGAGCTTCTTCTCCATCGGGTTGGCGGCCTGGTCGGCGAAGGTCTCCTCGTCGATCAGCTCGTTCTTGAGGTTGCTGACCTTCGCCGTGAACGACTTCGGCGGGAACTGCTTCGGGTCGAGGTCGAGGTCGCGGCAGACCAGCGACATCAGCCGCTGCGAGTCGGCCGAGTCGTAGATCGAGAAGCTGGAGGTGAAGCCCAGCTGCTTGGACTCGCGGCGCAGGATGCGCACGCAGGCGCTGTGGAAGGTGGAGACCCACATCGCCCGGGCGCGCGGGCCGACCAGCGCCTCGACGCGCTCGCGCATCTCGCCGGCCGCCTTGTTGGTGAAGGTGATCGCCAGGATCTCCCCCGGCTGCACCCCGCGGGCGCCCAGCAGGTGGGCGATCCGGTGGGTCAGCACCCGGGTCTTGCCCGAGCCGGCGCCGGCCACGATCAGCAGCGGCGAGCCCGCGTGCAGCACCGCCTCGCGCTGCGGGTCGTTCATCCCCTCCAGCAGCTGCGCCGGGTCCACCACCGTCCGCGCGGCACCGTTGCGGTACCAGGCGTCCCGCTCCGCCTCGGCGGCGTGGTCGGTCTGGAACAGGCCGTCCGGGATGGCCTCCTCGTACGCGTCGTACGGGGCCTCCTCCTCGTACGGCGGGGGCTCCTCACCGATGGCGTCGACGGGCGCGTCGGGCTGCTTCGACCCGGCGGCGGGTGCCTCGAAACCGGGGAGCGGAAGGTCGTCAAAGAGGCTACTCATGGCACATCGAGTCTATGGCCACCCACCGACAAGCCCTCCCGCCCCGGACGATCCGGGGCGGGCGGGCTCCGTGGCGGCGCCCCAGGACGCCGGGGTGCCTCAGACCAGGCGGCGGGCGGTGGCCCAGCGGGTCAGCTCGTGGCGGTTGCTGAGCTGGAGCTTGCGCAGGACGGCGGAGACGTGGCTCTCGACCGTCTTCACCGAGATGAAGAGCTGCTTGGCGATCTCCTTGTAGGCGTAGCCGCGGGCGATCAGCCGCAGGACCTCGCGCTCGCGCTGGGTGAGCCGGTCCAGGTCCTCGTCCACCGGCGGGGTGTCGGTGGCGGCGAAGGCGTCCAGCACGAAGCCGGCGAGCCGGGGCGAGAACACCGCGTCGCCGTCGGCGATCCGGAAGATCGCGTTCACCAGGTCGGTGCCGGTGATGGTCTTGGTGACGTAGCCGCGCGCGCCGCCGCGGATGACGCCGATGACGTCGTCGGCGGCGTCCGACACCGACAGCGCCAGGAACTTCACCCCGCCCTGCTCGCCCATCACCCCGACCGAGCGGCGCAGCACCTCGACGCCGCCGCCGCCCGGCAGGTGGACGTCGAGCAGCACCACGTCCGGCCTGGTCTCGGCGACCACCCGGACCGCCGAGTCCACGTCGTCGGCCTCGCCGACCACGTCGATGCCGGTCACCTCGGTGCGGCCGATCTCGGCCCTGACCCCCGTCCGGAACATCCGGTGGTCGTCCACCAGCACGACCCGGGCCGTGCGCTCCGGAGCTGCCTCAGTCATTCGTTCTCTCCATCTCCAGCTCGACCTCGGTGCCGCCGCCCGCCGCCGGCCGCACCCGTGCGGTGCCGCCGTTGCGCTTCATCCGGCCGATGATCGACTCCCGTACGCCCATCCGGTCCTCGGGCACCGTGTCGGGGTCGAAGCCGGGGCCGTGGTCGCGGACGAACACCGACACCGTCCTCCCCTCGACCTCGGCATAGACCTGGACCGGTCCCCCGCCACCGTACTTGGCCGCGTTGACGGTCGCCTCCCTCGCGGCCTGCATCTGGGCCGCGATCCGCTCGTCCATCGGGCAGTCGCCGACGATCACCAGCTCGACCGGGACGCCGTGCCGGTCCTCGACCTCGGCGACGGCGGCCCGCAGGCTCTCCGCCATGGTGTCCGGCGCCGCCTCGGCGGCGGCCTCCGGGCGGTACAGCCACAGCCGCAGCTCGCGCTCCTGCGAGCGGGCCAGCCGCAGCACCTCCTTGGGGTCCTCGGCCCGGCGCTGGATCAGGGTCAGGGTGTGCAGCACGGAGTCGTGGATGTGCGCGGCGATCTCGGCGCGCTCCTGGGCCCGGATGCGGGCGGTGCGCTCGGCCCCGAGGTCCTGCCAGAGCCGCAGGCCGTACGGGCCGAGCAGCACCAGCACACCGGCCAGCACGGCGAGCGAGGCCTCGATCACCGAGGCGAGGGTGGAGCCGCTGCCCTGCATGGCGAGCAGCGCGATGGTGCCCGCGACCGCGAGCAGCACGCCGGCGCCGACCCGGGTGTAGGCGCCGCGCCGCTTCTCGCCCTCCTCGATGCCGAACCAGCGCTGCCAGCGCGAGTCGTCGGCCTGCCGCCAGACCAGCGCCACGCCGACGCCGATCGCCAGCAGCGGCCAGGTGTACGGCTTGGCGGTCTGCCAGCCGAGCACGTTGAGCAGGGCGATCACGCCGACCACCGTCATCACCAGGGCGGCGAGCTGGCCGAGGCCGCCTTGCCCGGCCTTGCCGGCCGACTCGGCCTCCTCCCCCTCCGCCGGGGCGCCCACCGGCTCGCCCTGCAGGGTGAGCTGGAGCAGCCGGCGCATCCGGCCCACCCAGCCGCCGGCCTGGCCGGCCTTGCTCAGCAGGCCGCCCTGCACCCCCGGCGAGGCCGGGACGAACGCCCCGTTGAAGTACACCCACTGGGCGCCGGCGCGCTGCGAGGGCTCGCCGATGCCGATCGGCACCACGAACCAGAAGGCGGCGTACAGCAGCGCGCCGATCCCCTGCGCGAAGAACAGCACGACGAAGGCGATCCGCACCCACCGCACCGGCAGCCCGAGGTGCACCGCCAGGCCGTGCGCGACGCCGCCCAGCATCCGTCCCTGCGGGCTGCGGTAGAGCCGGCGGTAGGGCGGCCGCCCGTCGTCGGGCGCGCTCGGGTCGGCGCCGGCCGACGACGCGGTGTCGGGGGCGATGGATCGGGGATCGGTACCGGGGGCTGCCACGCCACCGATGGTTCCACGCGGGCACCCGCGGGCGCATCAGGGTGTGTCCCCATCCCGTATCAGGGACAAGTCAGGGTACGGACAGGGCTCGACCCGGTTGGGCCGGGCGGTCCTCTGCCGGAAGGATGGTGTCCATGACCGAGGACCCCCGCATCGAGGAAACCGGGCCCGCCGCCCCGCCGGAACCGGACCGCCCGCCACTGACCAGGACCGAGCACCACCGCGTGGTGGCCGGCGTCTGCGGCGGCCTCGGCCGGCACCTGGACATCGACCCGGTGGTCTTCCGGGTCGTCACGGTGGTGCTCTGCCTCTCCGGCGGCCTCGGGCTGTTCCTGTACGGCCTGGCCTGGCTGATCGTCCCGACCGACGACGGGGCCAAGGGCCGCGGCGGGCGCACCGAGCTCCAGCGGGTGCTGACCGGGCGGGTGGACGGCCAGTCGGTCGGCGCGGTGCTGCTGACCGTGATCGGCACCGGGGTGTTCTTCTCCTCGATGGGCGACGGCGGCCAGCTGTTCCCGCTGCTGCTGCTCGCCGCCCTGGTCTTCCTGGCGGTGCGCTACGACCCGGACCGCCGCCGGGGCCGGGGGCGCGAGCACCGGAACGGCGGCCCGTACGACCGCCACTTCCCCGGGTCCGAGGGCACCGGCGGCACCGCCGCGGACGGTGCCGGGGCCTACCGCTGGCCGCGGCCGGAGCAGGACGGGTCCGCCCGGGCCGCCGGGAAGGCCCCCGCCGACGGCGCCGGCGGCTACCTGTGGGACCCGCGCCACCCGGAGCGCAACCCGTACGGGGCCACCGCCCCGGCCGCCCCGACCCCGCCCCACGGCACGCCGACCCCGCCGTACGGCACGCCGACCCCGCCGTACGGCACCCCGGTGCCGCCGGCCGGCACCCCGGCCCAGCCCTGGTGGCAGCGCGCCGACCTGCCGGAGGGCGACCCGCTGCGCAAGGAGGGCGCGAAGCGCCGCCCCGAGGCCGCCGCCGCACGGCGCCCCCGGGAGCGCTCGGCGCTCGGCTTCTTCGGCTTCCTGCTGGCGATCGGCGCCGCCGCCGCGGTCTGGTCCGCCTCCGTCGACCGCGGCCACAACCCCACCGTGCTGAGCGCGACGGTGCTGGCCACCGCGCTGCTGGTGGTGGGCCTGACGCTGCTGGTCGGCGCGAAGTTCGGCCGGGCCCGGCGGCTGGCGGTGACCGGTCTGCTGCTCACCCTGGCGCTGGCCTTCGTCGGCCACTCGCCGGACTCCGTGCGCGACGCGGTGGGCGACCGCGCCTGGACCGTCGCCTCGGCGTCCGACCTGCACGACCGGTACAACCTGGGCGCCGGGGAGATCAGGCTGGACCTGTCCGGACTCGACCCGGCCGGGGCCGCCCTCGCCACCAAGGTCGACCTCGGCGTCGGCGACATGACCGTCACCGTGCCGGACGACGTGACGGTGAACCTGGTGACCCGGATCGGCCTCGGCAACGTCGCCCTCCCCGGTGACCGGAGTGACGGCACCGGGCGGCACACCTACCTGATCGGCCCTGCCAACGGGCAGCCGGCCAAGGGGACCCTCAATCTCGAACTCGGGATCGGGCTCGGCAACATCAAGGTGGTCCAGCAGTGAGGAAGCACCGGCTCGACCTGTTCTCGCTGATCGCGGGCGCGCTGTTCACGGTGATCGCCGTGCTCTACCTGGTCGCGGCGCTCAACGACCAGTCGGTGAACGGGCGGATCGTCATCCCGGTCACCTTCATCGTGCTCGGCGTCGGCGGCCTGGCCGGCGCGGTCGCGGCGGTGGCCCGGCGCGGCCGGCCCGACCGCGAGGAGTGACCCGCCCCGCCCGACCCTGGGGCGTCAGCTCTGCTGCGGGCCCAGGGTCAGCCGGTCCCCGTCCTTGCTGACGGCGTACCTGGGCAGCGGCTTGACCGCCGGCCCGTTGACCACCGCGCCGGTCGCGGCGTCGAACCGGGAGCCGTGGCAGGGGCAGTACAGCTGGCCGTTCTTCGGCGCGTCCACGGCGCAGCCCGCGTGGGTGCACACGGCGGAGAAGGCGCAGTACTGGCCGGCCTTGGGCTGGACGATGTAGACGGCGTCCCCGGTGGCCGGGTCCTTGACCTGGGCCGAGCCGCCGACCGGCACGCTCGCGGCGGGCACCGCGGGGGCCGGGGCGGTGGCGGCCGGGGCGCCGGAGGCCGGGGCCGCCGACTGCTTGGGCGCGGCCGTCCGGTCCCGGCCGAAGGTGCGGGTCAGCGAGCCGGTGATCAGCCCGGCCCCGCCGATCGCGACGGCCGCGATCCCGCCGTCCACCAGGGCCCGGCGCTTGACGTGGTCCTCGCCCAGCCCGCGCTCGCGGTCCCGCCCGGCCCGGCGGGCCAGGTAGCCGTCCACCGACAGGTACGGCGTGCCGGCCAGCAGCAGCGGCGTCCAGGCCATCAGGTAGGCCAGGTCGTTGCCGAGGTAGTACGGCGAGACGCTCCAGCTGACGGTCAGCCACAGGCTGAGGTTGAGCAGGGCGCCGCCGAGCGCGGCGGCCCGGCCCCAGAGGCCGACCAGGGTGCCGAGGCCCACCGCCAGCTCGCCGAAGGCGATGGCGAGCGCGAACAGGGTCGGGTGGTCGAGGGCGGGGCCGAGCAGGAAGGAGATCGGGCTGCCGCCCGCCTTGGCGGCCTGGGTCTGCGAGACGAAGGAGGCCGGGTCGCCCGCTCCGGCCAGGAAGTGGGCGTCGGAGAGCTTGTCGAGGGCGGCGTAGACGAACGTGACGCCGAGGAAGAGCCGCAGGGGCAGCAGCGCGTACCTGGACGCGAGCGCCCTCCGCTGCGCCGCCCGGGCGGCCCGGCCGGCCGCTCCCCCACCGGCCGGCACCGGGTTGCTGGCCTCCGACATCCCTCACACCTTCCCTCGCCGCCCGCCACTCCCTGACAGGTCCGGTCCGCATTCTGCCCGCTCCCGACCGCTTTCGGTGGGAGGTCCCTCCCGGAGAGCGGCGCCCGCACCGCGAAACGGCCGCGCCGTCGCTCCCTTCAGTAC
>NZ_JBHVEU010000195.1:0-15988 GCF_042802075.1 Kitasatospora sp. NPDC057518 | reverse complement strand
GATCGAATCCGCGCGCCCCTCTGGTACGTCCACAGGCCCTCTCCGGGCGGCCGCCTCACTCCATCGGCCGCCGGGCGGGCCCTACTCGGTCGGGGTGCCGTGCAGCGCGTCGGCGGCCTCGACCTCCTCGCGGGTGATGCCCAGCAGGTACAGCACGGTGTCCAGGAACGGCACGTTCACCGCGGTGTCGGCGGCCTCCCGCACCACCGGCTTGGCGTTGAACGCCACCCCGAGGCCGGCCGCGTTCAGCATGTCCAGGTCGTTGGCGCCGTCGCCGATCGCCACCGTCTGCTCCAGCGGCACCTTCGCCTGCTCGGCGAAGCGGGCCAGCCAGCGGGCCTTGCCCGCCCGGTCCACGATCTCGCCGACCACCCGGCCGGTGAACCGGCCGTCCACCACCTCCAGGGTGTTCGCGGCCGCGAAGTCCAGCCCCAGCTGCTCCACCAGGTGGTCGGTGACCTGGGTGAATCCGCCGGACACCACCGCGACCTGGTAGCCGAGGCGCTGGAGCGTACGGATCAGGGTGCGCGCGCCCGGCGTGAAGCGGACCTCGGCGCGCACCTTCTCGGTCACCGAGGCGTCCAGCCCGGCCAGCAGCGCCACCCGGGCCCGCAGCGACTCGGCGAAGTCCAGCTCCCCGCGCATGGCCGCCGCCGTCACCGCGGCGACCTCCTCCTCGCAGCCCGCGTGGGCGGCGAACAGCTCGATCACCTCGTCCTGGATGAGCGTGGAGTCGACGTCCATGACCACCAGGCGCTTGGCCCGGCGCTCCAGACCGGCGGCGACCACCGCGACGTCCACCCGCTGGGTGGCCGCCTCCTGGGCCAGCGCGGCCCGCAGCTCGTCGGTGGCCACACCGGAGACGGCCAGCTCGACCGCCGTCACCGGGTACTTGGCGAGCCGGAAGACACGGTCGATGTTGCCGTCCGAGGCGGTGATCCGGGAGGTGAGCGCGGAGACGGCGGCGGCGGTCAGCGGGTTGCCGAGCACCGTGACGTGCGAACGGCCCTCACGGCGCGGCCGGTTGTCACCGATGCCGGAGAGGATCTCGGCCTGGAGCTTCTGCTCGTCGGCCCAGCGGTGGACGGTGGCCCGCAGCCCGCCCTCGGCGCCGGGTGCGGTGGGCGGGGTGACCAGGGCGCACAGCGTGATGCGCCCACGGGTGACGACCTGCTCGATGTCGATGACGTCGACGCCGAAACCGGCCAGCGTCGTGAAGAGGCCGGCGGTGATGCCGGGACGGTCCTTGCCGAACACCTTGACGAGCAGGGTGCGCTCGTCCGCGGTCCGGTGCTGGGCGGCGGGGAGGGGCTCAGCGGCCAGGGGCGATGCGTTCATGGTGCCTCCCACGCTACCGGGCGCCCGAGGGCCCGGGAGCACCCGTCCCACCTCGCGGGACGCCGCAGGTCCGGGCTCGGTAGCAGCCTGGTCACAGTCGCCCGGGCCGACTTTCACCGGCGGTCGGCGGGCTGGAATGATTCCCCCGGCAGTCACAGGAACATCGCGGCCCCGGCCGGGGCCACAATTCGGGGGAACCGAGAGAGCGGGGCAGGCGAGCAGTGCCGCAACTCGTCATCGAGATCAACGGACAGCAGCGGACTCTGGAGCCCGGGCGGTCCTACACCATCGGGCGAAACCCGCAGTCGGACTTCACGTTCGACGACGCGAGGGTCTCCTGGCAGCACGGGACCATCGGCTTCAACGGCAGCGGTTGGCAGCTGGACGACCACGGCAGCACCAACGGAACGTACGTGGCCGGTGCCCGCACCCTCCAGGCCCAGCTGTTCCCCGGCGCCGTGGTGAACCTGGGCAACCCGGAGAACGGCCCCCGGCTCGGCTTCTCCGCGCCCGCGCAGGCCGCCGCCCCGCACGCCGCGGCCCCGCAGGCCACCCCGATGCACGAGGCCGCCACCAGCCGCGGCCCGGTGCCCACGCCCCAGCAGCCCGCCCCGCAGCAGGGCTGGCCGCAGCACGACCCGTACCAGCAGCAGCCGCAGCAGGCCTGGCCCGGCCAGCAGCAGGCCCAGCCGCCGTTCCCGCAGCAGCAGTACGCGCCGCCGCAGGACCGGCCGGCCCCGCAGCAGCAGCCCCAGCCCCAGCACGGCGGCTTCCCGCAGCAGGGCTTCCCGCCCCCGCCGCACGACGGCGGGCCGCAGCCGACCATCATCCGCAACCTGACCTCGGCGATGCGCACCGTCCGGATCGGCCGCGCGCTCGACAACGACATCGTGGTGTCCGACCTCCAGGTCTCCCGCCACCACGCCGAGCTGCGCCAGCTCCCGGACGGCCGCTACGAGATCGTCGACCTCGGCAGCCACAACGGCATCTTCCTCAACGGCCAGCGGGTGCAGCGTCAGCTGATGGGCCCGCAGGACCGGCTGACGGTCGGCCACTCCGGCTTCGTCCTGGTCGGCGACCAGCTGCAGGAGTTCGTCGACACCGGCGCCGTCTCCTTCTCCGCCCGCCACCTGACCGTCGAGGTCGACCACAAGGGCGGCAAGAAGGTCCTGCTCGACGACGTCAGCTTCGGCGTCCCGGAGAAGTCCCTGGTGGCCGTCATCGGCCCGTCCGGCTCCGGCAAGTCGACCCTGCTGCGCGCCCTCACCGGCTACCGCCCGGCCGACCGCGGCGAGGTGCTGTACGACGGCCGCAACCTCTACAAGCAGTTCGCCGAACTCCGCTCGCGCATCGGCCTGGTGCCGCAGTCCGAGATCCTGCACCGCGAGCTCACCGTCCGGAAGGGCCTCAAGTACGCGGCCCGGCTGCGCTTCCCCGGGGACACCGAGGCGAAGGAGCGCGAGGCCCGGATCGACGAGGTGCTGTACGAGCTGCGCCTCGACAAGCGCGCCGACAACAAGATCACCGCGCTCTCCGGCGGCCAGCAGAAGCGCGTCTCGGTCGCCCTGGAGCTGCTCACCAAGCCCTCGCTGATCTTCCTGGACGAGCCCACCTCGGGCCTCGACCCGGGCATGGACCGCGAGGTCATGCAGATGCTGCGCGGCCTGGCCGACGACGGCCGCACGATCCTGGTCGTCACCCACTCGGTGGCCGAACTCGCGCTCTGCGACCGGCTGCTGGTGATGGCGCCGGGCGGCTCGGTGGCCTACTTCGGCCCGCCGGACGAGGCGCTGCACTTCTTCGGGTACGAGACCTGGGCTGACGTCTTCCAGGCCTTCGAGAACTACCCGGACCACGACTGGGCCGGCCGCTACCGCGGTTCGGTGCACTACCAGCAGTACTCCGCCCCGACCGTCGAGGCGGGCGAGGTGCAGCACGTCCAGGTCGCCCAGGAGGCCGTCAAGCCGCCCAAGCCGCAGAGCTGGGGCTCGCAGCTGTGGACCCTGATGCGCCGCTACATGTCGGTGCTCGCCTCGGACCGCGGCTTCCTGGCCCTGTCGGTGCTGCTGCCCGCGGTGATCGGCGCGGTCAGCGTGCTGATCCCCAACGAACCGGGGCTCGCGCCCAACCCGAACACCCAGCTCCACCTCAACAACGGGGCCGCGACGATCCTGCTGATCCTGGCGATCGGCGCCTGCTTCTCCGGAGCGGCCAACTCGGTCCGCGAGCTGATCAAGGAACGGGCGATCTACGAACGGGAACGGGCCACCGGGCTCTCCCGCTCGGCGTACATGATGTCCAAGATCATCGTGCTGGGCTTCTTCAGCGTGATCCAGGGCGCGATCATCTCCGCCGTCGGCTTCCTGCCGCGCAAGCTCCCCGAGCACGGCCTGCTCGTCAAGAACCTGCCGATCGTCGAGATGACCGTCGGCATGATCCTGCTCAGCTTCGCCGCGATGATGTTCGGCCTGATGATCTCCGCGCTGGTGAAGACCGCCGAGAAGACCATGCCGCTGCTGGTCATGTTCGCCATCGTCCAGGTCGTCTTCACCGGCTGCCTCTTCCAGATCTTCAGCAAGCCCGGCCTGGAGCAGGTCGCCTGGCTGATGCCGGCCCGCTGGGGCACCGGCATCGTGTCCACCACGCTGGACCTGTCCACGCTCATGGGCCCCTGGAACAAGGACTTCCAGAACCCCAACTACGACCCGCTCTGGAAGCACAGCGTCGCCCAGTGGGCGATCGACGCGGGCGTGCTGGTGGCCATCTCGGTCGTCATCGGCGTCCTCGTCACCCGGCTCCAGCGCCGGCACGAGCCCGAGGTCATGCAGAAGGGCTGACCCCTTCCCCGACGTCGCGGACAGCAGTCCGAGGGGCGGTCCTCCCACCCGGGAGGGCCGCCCCTCCGCGTTTCCGGACGGGCCCTCCCGGGGCGCGGGTCCTAGGTCCCCGGACCCGGGCCCGGGGCGGCCGGGGACGGACGCGGCGGCCGTCACGGCGGCGGTAGTTTGACCGTATGCCCAGCACCACCGGAGACCACGCGGCCCACCACGGCCCGCTGCCCGCCTGCGAACCGTGCCTGGCCGGGATCGAGGCCGTCAGCCAGGCGCTGCTCGCCATGAGCCGGCACCTGGAGGTCCGCGAGGTGCTGCGCCGCATCACCGCCTCCGCCCGCGGCCTGCTCGGCGCCGAGTACGCGG
This sequence comes from Kitasatospora sp. NPDC057518, assembly GCF_042802075.1. Taxonomy (NCBI): domain Bacteria; kingdom Bacillati; phylum Actinomycetota; class Actinomycetes; order Kitasatosporales; family Streptomycetaceae; genus Kitasatospora; species Kitasatospora sp. NPDC057518. The sequence continues at coordinate 11,453 of NZ_JBHVEU010000195.1, read as the reverse complement.
CCCTCGGCGTGCCCGACGACCACGGCGGCTTCGCCCAGTTCGTCGTCGACGGCGTCACCGACGAGCAGTGGCGGGCGATCGGCCCGCTGCCCCGGCAGCACGGCGTGCTCGCCGCGATGCTGCACGAGACCGGCCCCACCCGGCTGGTGGACGTCCGCAAGGCGCCCGCCTTCGAGGGGTGGCCCGAGGCCCACCCCGACATGGACGCCTTCCTCGGCATGCCGATCCTGGACACCGACGCGGCCGAGGACGAGCCGCAGGTGATGGGCGTCATCTTCCTCGCCAACAAGCGCGGCGGCGGCCAGTTCACCGACCACGACGAGGAACTGCTGCGGATCCTCGCCGCGCACGCCGGCCTCGCCCTGTCCAACGCCCGGCTGTACGAGCGCAGCCGCGAGCTCACGCTGGCCGGCGAGCGGGCCCGGATCGCCCACGACCTGCACGACGCCGTCTCGCAGAAGCTCTTCTCGCTCCGCCTCACGGCCAAGGCGGCCGCCAAGCTCGTCGACCGCGACCCGGCCCGGGCCCGCGCCGAACTCGCCGAGGTCGCCCGGCTGGCCGCCGAGGCCGCCGACGAACTGCGCGCCGTCGTCGTGGAGCTGCGCCCCGCCGCCCTGGAGGAGGACGGGCTCAGCGCCACCCTCGCCTCCCAGGTGCAGGTCCTCGACCGGGCGCACACCGCCGACGTCGCCTTCGCCGCCGACGGCGTCCGGGCGCTGCCGCCCGCCCAGGAGGCCGCGCTGCTGAGGGTCGCCCAGGAGGCGCTGCACAACGCGCTGCGCCACTCCGGCGCCCGCCGGGTCACCGTCACCCTGGCCGGGACGCCCGCGCGCGGCGCCGTGCTGCGGGTGCACGACGACGGGCGCGGCTTCGACCCGGAGTCCGTCCGACGGGCCGGCCGCCACCTCGGCCTGGCCTCGATGCGCGACCGCGCGGCCGCCGTCGGCGGCACGCTCACCCTGGAGTCGGCCCCCGGTCGGGGGACGCTCGTCGAGATGGAGGTCCCCGGTGCCTGAGAGCACACCGTCGATCCGCGTCCTGCTGGTCGACGACCACCAGGTCGTCCGGCGCGGGCTGCGCACCTTCCTGGAGGTCCAGGACGACATCGAGGTGGTCGGGGAGGCCGCCGACGGGGCGGAGGGCGTCGAACGGGCCCGTGAACTCGACCCCGACGTCGTCCTGATGGACCTCAAGATGCCCGGCGTCGACGGCATCGAGGCGCTGCGCACCCTCAAGGGGGAGGGCAGCCGGGCCCGGATCCTGATCGTCACCAGCTTCACCGAGCACCGCACGATGGTCCCCGCGCTGCGGGCCGGCGCCGCCGGGTACGTCTACAAGGACGTCGACCCGGAGGCGCTGGCCGGCGCGATCCGCTCGGTGCACGCCGGCCACGTCCTGCTCCAGCCCGAACTGGCCGCCGCCCTGCTCTCCGACGACAGCCCGCGCGCCCCCCAGGGCCGCGGCGGCACGCTCACCGAGCGCGAGCGCGAGGTGCTCGGCCACATCGCCGACGGCCGCTCCAACCGGGAGATCGCCCGCAGCCTCCACCTGTCGGAGAAGACCGTGAAGACCCACGTGTCCAACATCCTCATGAAGCTGGACCTGGCCGACCGCACCCAGGCGGCACTCTGGGCCGTCCGCCACGGCGAGACCCGCGAGGCGTAGCGCGCCGGGGGTGCCCCTCCGCTCAGCGGTCGTCCCGCTCGTCGACGAGGGCGTTGTAGGCGGCCACCTGGGCGCGCCGGGCGGTGCGCCGCAGCGGGGCCAGGGCGGACTGCCGGGCCGCCATCTCGGAGGCGCTGACGGCGGCGCCGTGCCCGCCGGAGGCGATGGCGAGCAGGGCGGACACCTGACGGGCCGACTCCAGGACGCGGACGGCCCGGGGCGGGTAGCCGGGGGCCAGCGGCTCGCTGTGGCCGCGCCGGCGGTAGGCGTCGAGGGCGCGCAGGGCCTCGGGCCCGGCACCGGCCACGTCGAGGCGGGTGAGCAGGACGGTCGCCTCCCGCAGCCCCTCCGCCAGCTCGCGCTCGGCCTCGTGGAGCGACGGGACGTCCGCCGGAGGTGTGTCGTTGACCTCATGGCAGCGCCACAGCACGGTGGCCGAGCGGTCGCCGGCCGGCCCGTACTCCTCCACCTCCGGCACCAGCCCGAGCGGTGCGCCGACGGCCAGGACGGCCTCGCCGGCCCGCATGGCCCGCTCGTTGAAGGCCTTCGGGCCGGTCAGTCCGAGCGGGTGCCCGGCCGAGGGCAGCGCGAGGCGCAGGCCCTTCACACCGAGCACCCGCAGCCGCCCCAGCGCCCAGGTCAGCCCGTGCTGCTCGCCGGGCCCGTCGCCGGGCAGGCCGGTGACCCGGTGGCGCTCGTCGGCGCCCAGGACGGCCGCGGCGGCGTCGTCCGGCGGCACCAGGCCCGCCAGCTGGGCGTTGCCCCATGCGGTGAGCCGCCCCGAACGGGGCTCTTCGTACGGATTGTCGGCTGGAGTCACGAGCATCCGGCCAGCCTACGGAATCGCCGGTCATCCGCGTGGCGTAGGTTTGCCCATGCGTGTGCGGCGCACCCACCCCGTGCCCACCGGCTGCCGGAGTAGGCTCGCCGCCCGCACCGACGGCCGAGAATCTTGTTTTTTGGGGAAGGCATAGGCATGAGCGACGTGCTGGAGCTGGTTGACGTATCCGTGGTCCGGGAGGGGCGCGCGCTGGTCGACCAGGTCTCGTGGTCCATCTCCGAGGGCGAGCGCTGGGTCATCCTGGGACCGAACGGCGCCGGCAAGACCACGCTGTTGCAGATCGCCTCCTCGTACCTGTTCCCGACCTCGGGCAAGGTCACGGTGCTGGGCGAGAAGCTCGGCGAGATCGACGTCTTCGAGCTGCGCTCCCGGATCGGTCTGGCCGGCGCCGCCATGTTCGACAAGCTGCCGGCCGAGCAGACCGTGCTGCAGACCGTCCTCACCGCCGCGTACGGCATGACGGTCACCTGGCAGGAGACCTACGAGCAGTCGGACGAGTCCCGCGCCCTGGCCCTGCTCGACCGCCTCGGCATGGCCAACCTCACCGACCGGAAGTTCGGCACCCTCTCCGAGGGCGAGCGCAAGCGCACCCTGATCGCCCGCGCCCTGATGACCGACCCCGAGCTGCTGCTGCTCGACGAGCCCGCCGCCGGCCTGGACCTCGGCGGCCGCGAGGACCTGGTCCGCCGGCTCGGCGCGCTCGCCCAGGACGAGTTCGCCCCGGCGATGGCGATGGTCACCCACCACGTCGAGGAGATCGCGCCCGGCTTCACCCACGTCCTGATGATCCGTCAGGGCAAGGTGCTCACGGCCGGCCCGATCGACACCGAGCTGACCGCCCGCAACCTCTCCAAGTGCTTCGGCCTGCCGCTGACCCTGGAGCGGCACGGAGACCGCTGGTCGGCGCAGGGTCTGCCGCTGGGCTGAGGCCCCGTCCGCCCGTTCCTGTCGTTCATCCGGACGGCCGTCGGGAACCGGTCGCACGCGCGACCGGTTTCCGCCCCTCGACCTGCGGGAACTGTCCGCTTCGAAGGCCTTCGCTCCCTAGGATGGACATGTGGACAGCTGGATCTGGTGGCTCCTGGCCGCCGCAGGGCTCGGCATACCGCTGGTGCTCACCGCGATGCCGGAGTTCGCCATGTTCGCGGTCGGGGCGCTGGCCGCCTCCGGCGTGGCCGCGCTGGGCGGGGGAGTGGTCCTCGAGACCGTGACCTTCGTCGCCGTCTCGGTCGCCCTGGTGGTCTTCGTCCGCCCGATCGCCTACCGGCAGCTCCGTAGCGGGCCGCAGGTCAAGATGGGCATCGAGGCGCTCCAGGGCGCCACCGCGGTCGTCGCGGAAACCGTCGACGGGGAGGGCGGGAGGATCAAGCTGAACGGCGAGATCTGGTCGGCCCGCGCGCTCCACCCGGGCCAGGTGTACCAGCCTGGACAACAGGTCGACGTCGTCGAAATCCAGGGCGCGACCGCCCTGGTCGTCTAGGGGAGAGTCCGTGGAACCCGTCCTTATCGTTTTGGTCGTCCTGGTCGTGGTGGCCTTCATCGCGCTGATCAAGACGATCCAGGTCATCCCGCAGGCCAGCGCCGCGATCGTGGAGCGCTTCGGCCGCTACACCCGGACGCTCAACGCAGGGCTGAACATCGTCGTCCCGTTCATCGACCGGGTCCGCAACCGGATCGACCTGCGCGAGCAGGTCGTGCCGTTCCCGCCGCAGCCGGTGATCACCCAGGACAACCTGGTCGTCAACATCGACACCGTCATCTACTACCAGGTGACCGACCCCCGGGCCGCGACGTACGAGGTCGCCAGCTACATCCAGGCGATCGAGCAGCTGACCGTCACCACGCTGCGCAACATCATCGGCTCGATGGACCTGGAGTCCACCCTGACCTCGCGCGAGGTCATCAACGCCGGTCTGCGCGGCGTCCTGGACGAGGCCACCGGCAAGTGGGGCATCCGGGTCAACCGCGTCGAGCTGAAGGCGATCGAGCCGCCGACCTCCATCCAGGACTCGATGGAGAAGCAGATGCGCGCCGACCGTGACAAGCGCGCCGCGATCCTCACCGCCGAAGGCCAGCGCCAGGCCCAGATCCTCAAGGCCGAGGGTGAGAAGCAGGCCGACGTGCTCCGCGCCGAGGGTGAGGCGCAGGCCGCCGTCCTGCGCGCCGACGGTGAGGCGGCCGCGATCCGGACGGTCTTCGAGGCCATCCACGACGGCGACGCCGACCAGAAGCTGCTCGCCTACCAGTACCTCCAGACGCTGCCCGAGCTGGCCAAGGGCGACTCCAACAAGCTCTGGATCATCCCCAGCGAGGTCGGCGACGCGCTCAAGGGCCTCGGCGGCGCCTTCGGCGGCCTGACCGGGGGGATGAACGGCGGCGCGGTCGCGGCGCCCACCGTTCCGCAGGCGGCCCCGGCGGCCCCGGCGGCCACCCAGGTGCCGCTGGACCCGGCCTCCGGCCCGCGGCCGGTGGACACCGAGAAGGGCGCCGCCCGTCCCCGGGTGGACCCGGCCCGGGAGTACCCGAAGATCGACCCGGAGTGACCGACCCGGAATGACCGGATCGGAGTGACCGAGCCGGAGTGGCCGGTCGGACCGCGTTCCGTCGAGGGCCCGCTGCCGAGAGGTGGCGGGCCCTCGGCCTTGTGCGGCGGCGGTGGAGCGCGCACACGTTGTGAGGTGCGTCCCGAATCGTGGGCGGGTCTGGTAGAGCCGCGGGGCCGTCCGGCATGATCCCCTCGGACAGGACCGAGAGGAGAGGTGACCCATGACGCTCTGGGAGTCGATCGCCGTCCTGGTGGCCGGCGTCGGCGCCGGGATGATCAACGTCATCGTCGGCTCCGGCACCCTGATCACCTTCCCGGTCCTGCTCGCCGTGGGCCTCCCGCCGGTCACCGCCAACGTCTCCAACACCTTCGGCCTGGTCCCCGGCTCGCTCAGCGGCGTGATCGGGTACCGCCGCGAACTGGCCGACCAGGGCCGCCGGGTGCTGCGCCTGGGCACCGCCTCGCTGCTCGGCGGGCTGGTCGGCGCGCTGCTGCTGACCAGGCTGCCGAGCGGGGCCTTCGACGCGATCGTCCCGGTGCTGATCCTGCTCGCACTCGTGCTGGTGGTGATCCAGCCCCGGGTGGCCAAGGCCGTCGCCGCCCGCCGCCGCCCCGGCGGCGATCCGGACGGCAGTCCGGTCCTGCTGGTCGGGGTGTTCCTGACCGGCATCTACGGCGGCTACTTCGGCGCCGCGCAGGGCGTGCTGCTGATGGCCCTGATGGGCATGCTGCTCCAGGAGGACCTCCAGCGGATCAACGCGGTGAAGAACGCCCTGGCGATGATCGTCAACGCCGTCGCCGCGCTCTTCTTCCTCTTCACCTCGACGGTGAACTGGACCGCCGCCGGTCTGATCGCGGCGGGCTCGCTGGTCGGCGGTCTGGTCGGTGCCAAGGTCGGCCGCCGCCTCCCGCCGACGGCGCTGCGCGGGGTCATCGTGGTGGTCGGCCTCGTGGCCGTCGCCAAGCTGCTGTTGAGCTGAAGGGCCGTCAGGCCGTCGGGCCCGGCAGGGTGTCGGGGCATCGGAACGTCGGAACATCGGAACGTCGGAGGAGTACGCCATGGCCCTGGAGATGCGTGAGAGCTGCGAGCGCTCCGCGGTGTCGCTGACCGCGGACGGCGGCGCCTCGATATGTTCCTACGAGTGCACCTTCTGCCCGGACTGCACCGAGGCCATGGCCGGCGGCTGCCCCAACTGCGGCGGCGAGCTGGTGACCCGTCCGCGCCGGAAGGCCGCCTGACACCGGAACCCCGGACGTCCCGGAAACCCGGACGCCCCGGAACTCCGGCACCCCGGACCGACCATCCAGCAGGAGCGCGGCGATGAGCAGCAGGGCACGGCTGAACGAGGACGAGATCACGGCGGCCCTGGCGGCGCTGCCCCGGTGGACGCGGGAGGGCGACAGCATCGCCCGTACCGCCGACGCCCCGGACTTCCCGGCGGCGGTCCGGGTGGTCGTCGCCGTCGCCGAGCAGGCCGAGGCGCTCGACCACCACCCCGACATCGACATCCGCTGGCGCACCCTGCGCTTCGTCCTGTCCACCCACAGCGCCGGCGGCCTCACCGGTCTGGACTTCACCCTCGCCGCCCGGATCGACGAGGCCCTGCGCGCCGAGTCGGCCTCCTGACGCCGCCGCAGGACCGGCCGGCCCGGGACCGTACGGGCGAGGGCCCGGGCCGCGCTCCCGGGCGGGCGTGAGATGCTGACTGCCGCATCGGCAGGCGGGCGGGGCTCGGGAGGGACGGAACGGATGGCGCAGGAGCCCTTCGGAGACGCCCACGACCGGCAGCCGTGGCCGCCCCAGGGCCACCCGGACTGGCAGAGCGGCGGGTACGGCGGGTACGCCGAGCAGCAGCAGACGCCGCAGCAGGTACCGCAGCAGCCGTCGCAGTGGCCGCCGCAGCAGGGCTACGGCTCGGCCGAGTACGGGCAGCAGCAGCCGCAGTCCGGCCAGGGCGGTTACGGGCCCACCGGCTACGACCAGAGCGGGTACGACCAGGCCGGCTACGGCCGGAGCGGGTACGACCAGGCCGGCTACGAGCAGAGCGGTGTCGGCCCGACCGGCTACGTCCAGGGCGGCTACGTCGAGGGCGGTTACGTCCAGGGCCCGTACGGCGGCCAGGAGCAGTACCAGCCGTACCCGCAGTACCCGGACCACGCGCAGCCGCACCAGCCCTACGCGCCGTACGCCACCCCGCAGCAGCCCGCCGACGAGGGGCTGTACGTCCCGGCGGGGGCGGAGTACTCGGCGGACGGCTACGTGCACATCGAGGAGGCCGGGCCGGCGCCCGTCCCCGAGGAGCCCGCGGTGACCACTCCGGTGCGGGCCCCCGAGCCGCAGGCCGAGCCGGCCCCGCGGTCGAGGGCCGCGGCCCGTCGAGGGGGCGGCGGCGGTTCCGGCGCGGGTGAGGGTTCCGGCTCCTCGCTCTCCGCCAAGGCCCGGAAGGCCGCCGACGCGGTGCTGACCGGGGAACACATGCCCAGCCGCAAGGCCCTGCTGGTGCGGACCGGCGCTGGGGTGGCCGCGCTGGGAGTGCTGGTGGCGGCCGGGCTGACGGTCGGCGCCGAGGGCGGCGGCAGCGCGGCGGCGAGCAGCGGCGGCGAGCCGGGCTTCGCGGTGGCGCACGACCGGGTGTGGGCCGCGCAGCCGGCCGCGGCCGGTCCGTCCGGGGGCGACGACACGCTGATCGGCGGCTGGCTGCTGGCCGACGCGGTGGTCCGGGCCGACGGCTCCGGGGTGCACGCGTACGACCGGGCGGGCGGCAAGGCGACCTGGTCGGTGGAGCCGCCGGCCGCCGGGGCCGTCCCGTGCGGGCTGTCGGCGGGGGTGAACCCGGCGGGCCTGGGCGCGGCCCTGTTCCGTCCGCAGGCCGATCCGAAGAGCCCCTGCACGCTGGTGGCCGCCGTGGACACCAAGACCGGCAAGACCGTCTGGACCAAGAGCCTCTCGGACGCCAAGGGCGCCTACTCGGCCCGGGTCGGCGTCACCGAGGACAAGGTGATCGCCGTCGGCGACGACCGGGTGCTGGCCTGGGAGTCCGCCGACGGGAAGGACGTCTGGCAGTACACCGGGCAGGGCAAGTTCTGCACCCTGTCCGGCGGCGTCAGCGGCAAGACCGTGCTCGTCGCCTCCTCCTGCGCCGACTCGACCCCCGCCGACCAGGCCGTCGCGCTGAACACCGCGGACGGCAAGGTCGGCTGGTGGCGGGGCCTGAACAACCAGCCGAAGACGGTGACCGTGCTGTCGGCCGAGCCGTCCGTGGTCCTCACCACCGGCGGGAAGCCCGAGGACGACCGGGTGTTCGCCTGGGGCGCGGGCGGCGACCCGGCCGCCGAGATCCCGGTGGCCGTCGACGGCGGCCGGCTGGACGTCGCCCACGGTACGTTTTCGGCCACTCCCGAGGTGTACTTCGAGGGCCGCACGATGGTCACCACCCTGGCCCCGCCGAACGGCGGCGGGCCGGTGGCCGCGGTCGGCTACGACCTGGACACCGGCAAGCAGCGCTGGAAGACGCCGACCGCCGCCAAGGGCGCCGTCCGGGCGGTCGGCATCGACGGCGGGTCGCTGGTGCTCGCCGCCGACGAACGCCGCGACCAGCCCGCCCGCCTCAGCCGGTTCCCGCTGGCGGGCGGCCGGGAGGCGACCGGGGGCAACTTCCCGGCCGGCACCGGCTCGCTGCTGATCTCCGGACGGGTGCTCATCGGCGGCGGGCAGGTGGTCGTGGTGCCCGAGCACTCGACCAACTACGGCACGGCGGCGGGGTACCGGGCGAAGGACTGAGGCCCTCCGCCCGGGTTTCCGGCCTCCTTGCGCCTCCTCGCGCCGCCTTACGCCGCCTTACGCCGCCTTACGCCGCGGAGACGGGCCGGCCCGGTACGGCCGGCAGCCAGTCGGCGAGGTCCCGGACCTCCGAGCCGCGCAGACCGAGCGCCAGCATCAGGCTGGCCTGCGGCGTCGGCTCGAACGGGCGGCGCAGCAGCTTCATCCCGGCCTGCTCCGGCGTGCGGTCCGCCTTGTGCTGGTTGTCCTCCGCGCACGCGGCCACGGTGTTCATCCAGCTGTCGGCACCACCGCGCGACCTGGGCTGGAGGTGGTCCACCGTGGTGGCCCGCCGGCCGCAGTACGCGCACAGGTGCCGGTCCCGCGCCAGGACGCCGCGCCGCGACCACGGAGCCTGTTGTCGGAACGGCACCCGTACGTACCGTTGCAGTCTGATCACCCGTGGCACCGGGACGGCAATGCCTGTCCCCCTGATCGAGCGCAGCGGATGCGCCTGCTCCACCACGGCCTTGTCCTGGAGCACCAGGACGACGGCGCGCTGGAGCGACACCGTCGTCAGGGGCTCGTAGCTCGCGTTCAGAACCAGCGTGTTGCGCACTCGGCACACCCTTCCCGCGGGCGTGCCACGGCGGCACGACCGTCTCCACACACGTCACTGCCGCCGCACGGCGGTGGAACCACTCTGAATGGGCCCGTAGCCGTCGAACAACGGAATTTCCGGTATCGGGGAGGGGCCCGGGACGGCGGACCGGCCGACCGGGAGGGGTGCCTCGGGGAAACTCGCTGGCCGGAACCGCGTAGGCTCTATCAGGCTGGAGTCGTACCGACCCGGAGCCCGACCGAACCGGGCCAGCACTGGTCGGACGCCCGATCGAAGGAGAAGCGTGACCGTGACGGACATCGTCGACGAGCTGCAGTGGCGCGGGCTGATCGCCCTTTCCACTGACGAGGACGCACTGCGCAAGGCGTTCGCGGACGGCCCGGTCACGTTCTATTGCGGCTTCGACCCGACGGCCCCCAGCCTGCACCTCGGCAACCTGGTGCAGATCCTCACCATGCGCCGCATCCAGCAGGCGGGGAACCTCCCGCTCGGGCTGGTCGGCGGCGCCACGGGCCTGATCGGCGACCCGAAGCCCACCGCCGAGCGCGTGCTCAACGACCCCGAGACGGTGGCCGGCTGGGTCGAACGCCTGCGCGGCCAGATCTCGCGCTTCCTCGACTTCGAGGGCCCGTACGCGGCGCGCATGGTCAACAACCTGGACTGGACGTCCGGGATGTCGGCGATCAGCCTGCTGCGTGACGTGGGCAAGTACTTCCGGGTCAACAACATGATCGCCAAGGAGGCCGTCGCCCGACGGCTCAACTCCGACGCGGGCATCAGCTACACCGAGTTCAGCTACCAGATCCTCCAGGGCATGGACTACCTGGAGCTGAACCGCCGCTACGGCTGCGCCCTGCAGACCGGCGGCAGCGACCAGTGGGGCAACCTGACCGCCGGCACGGACCTGATCCGCAAGGCCGACGGCAAGTCCGTCCACGCGCTGGCCACGCCGCTGATCGTCAAGGCCGACGGCACCAAGTTCGGCAAGACGGAGTCCGGCACGGTCTGGCTCGACCCCGAGCTGACCACCCCGTACGCCTTCTACCAGTTCTGGCTGAACGCGGACGACCGGGACGTCCCCACCTTCCTGCGGATCTTCAGCTTCCGCTCGAAGGAGGAGGTCGAGGAGCTGGAGCGCGAGACCACCGAGCGCCCGGCCGCCCGTCTTGCCCAGCGCGCCCTCGCCGAGGAGCTCACCACGCTGGTGCACGGCGCGGAGCAGTACGAGCGCGCGGTCGCCGCGTCCAAGGCGCTGTTCGGCCAGGGTGACCTCGCCGACCTGGAGGCCCCCACCCTGGCCGCCGCCCTGGCCGGGGTCCCGAAGGCCGAGGTGTCCGAACTCCAGACGGTGGTCGACCTGCTGGTCGCCGTCGGGCTGTCGCCCAGCCGTTCGGCCGCCCGCCGGACGATCAAGGAGGGCGGTGCCTACCTCAACAACGTCAAGGTGACGGACGAGGAGGCGGTGCCGACCGAGGCCGACCTGCTGCACGGCCGCTGGCTGGTGCTGCGGCGCGGCAAGCGGAACCTGGCGGCGGCGGAGCTGGTCGCCGCCGGCTGACCGCCGGTCGCCAGCCGGGCCGGTGGAGGCTGCCGGTTGAGGCTTGGCTGAAAGCACACCTGCTCTGAGCTGCGGCTTCGAGCCCCGAGGGCCGGATCTGGACAGATCCGGCCCTCGACGTTTGACGATGTCCTCCAGGTGGCCTAGTGTTGAACGAGTCGCTGGAGCGGCCACCCCACTCAGCAAGACCCACTCCCACTCTGATTCCCATGAAAATGGGTTCGTCGGCATTGCCGTCTACGGGTGAGTGTGAATTTCGAGTGACACTCGGAATGCGGTAATGTGGTGGACGTCGCGAAAAGCGGACCCGGCCAGTTCGGGAAATCGGATGAATGAAACTCCGGAAAACGGAGCGGAAAACATCTGATAAGCTGGTAACACGAAAGAACGAAGCCCGGAGGGTCCGCTGGAAGGCGGTCCGAAGGAAGCGTCCGTTCCTTGAGAACTCAACAGCGTGCCAAA
>NZ_JBHVEU010000194.1:0-16018 GCF_042802075.1 Kitasatospora sp. NPDC057518 | reverse complement strand
GCCCCCCGGCAGTGCGCCGGGGGGCAGGGGCCGCGCGGGGACGGGCAGGCCGTCAGCCGTGCGAGAAGGTGATCCGCGGCAGTACCCGGTCCAGCAGGCGGGGGGTGTGCCAGGCGGCGTGCCCGGTCAGGCGCAGCAGGACGGGGAGCAGGACGAGGCGGACCAGGGCGGCGTCGAGGAGGACGGCGGTGCCGAGGACGATGCCCATCTCCTTGGGCGGGAGCGGGCCGGACAGGGCGAAGGTGAAGAACACCGCGACCATGACGCCGGCGGCGGCGAAGACCACCCGGCCGGAGTGGGCCAGGGCTCCGGTCATGGCGGCCTTGGGGTCGCCGGTGCGTTCGTAGTGCTCCTTGGCGGAGGCGAGGAGGAAGACGGTGTAGTCCATCGCGATGGCGAAGATCATCGCGAAGAAGAACACCGGTGCCCAGCCGTCCAGGAAGCCCTGCGGGGTGAAGCCCAGCAGGCCGGCCCCGTGGCCGTCCTGGAAGACCAGGCGGGCGACGCCGAAGGCGGCTCCGGTGGACAGCAGGCTGGCGGCGGTGCCGAGGGCGGCGATCAGCGGGGCGCGCAGGGCGGCGAGCAGCAGCAGGAAGCCGAGGGCCATGACGACGCCGATGACCAGCGGGGTCTTCTCGGTGAGCAGGTGCTGCAGGTCGAGGTTCTCGACGGCGGCGCCGCCGACCATGGTGTCGGCGGGCAGTTCGGCGCGCAGGGTGTGGACGGTGCCGGAGAGGTCGGGGCTGGAGGGGTCGACGGTGGGCACGGCCTGGATCATCGACCAGCCGGAGCCGTCGGCGGCGGCCTGGGCGGGCATGGCGGCGGCGATGCCGGGGGTGGTGGCGACCCGGGCGGCGACCTCGGCGGCGCGGTCGGTGGGGGTGAGGATCTGCAGGGTGCCGGGGGCGCCGGGGCCGAAGGCCTGCTGGACGGCGGTGTAGCCGGCGCGGGCGCTGGCGTCCTCGGGCAGGACGGTGATGGACGGCATCGCGGTGCGCAGTCCGATGACGGGGGCGGCGAGGGCGATCAGCGCGGCGAGGGCGAGGGCGCCGTAGCGCAGCGGGTGCTTCCAGAGGCGTTCGCCCCAGGCGGCGAAGCGCGGGGAGGCGGATGGGGTGGACTTGGTCCAGGGCAGGGAGAGGGCGTCGACGCGGTGGCCGAGCCGGCCGAGGACGGCGGGCAGCAGGGTGAGGGTGGCGGCGAGGACGAACAGGACGGCGAGCATGATGCCGCCGGCCATCGAGCGGAACGCCGGGGAGGGGACGAGCATCACGGCGGAGAGGCTGACCAGGACGGTGGCGCCGGAGAGCAGGACGGCCTTGCCGGCGGTGTCCATGGTCTCGGCGACGGCGCGCACGGCTCCCTCGTCGGCGCGGCCGGCGGAACGGCCGTCGGCCCGGCGGGCGGCGCGGAAGCGCATGACGAGGAAGAGCGCGTAGTCGATCCCGAGGGCCAGGGCGAACATCATGGCGAAGTTCATCGCCCAGACGGACACCGGGAAGAGGTGGCTGATCAGGACGAGGGAGCCGGCCGAGGCGGCGAGGCCGGCCATGGTGAGCAGCAGGGGCAGTCCGGCGGCGACGAGGGAGCCGAAGGCGAGCACCAGGATGGCGAGGGTGACCGGCCAGGACATGACCTCGGACTTCATCATGGCGTCGTGGTTGGCCTTGTTGAAGTCGCTCCACAGGACGGAGGCGCCGGTGGCGTGGACGCTGACGCCGTCCGTGGACAGGGCGCCGAGCGGTCCCTTGAGGTCGTCGGCGGCGCGGACCATGTCGTCGGGCGAGGCGGCGGCGCCGGCGAGCAGGACGGCGGTGCGGCCGTCGGGGCTGATGGTGGCGCCGGGCTGGGGCGTGACGACGGTGGACACCCGCGGGTCGGCGGCGGCGAGGTCGTGCGCCTCGGTGATCACCTTCTGGACGGCCGGGTCGGTGACGGGGCGGTCGGCGGCGACGACGATCTGGATCGCGGAGGAGGCGTTGCCGGCGAAGTGCCGCTCGGCGAGTTCGCGGACTTGGACGGACTGGGAGCCGTCGGCCTGCCAGCCGGCGCCGGACAGCGCGCTGGTGACCTTGGGGGCGAAGGCGCCGAGGCCGATGACGACGATCAGCCAGCCGACCAGGACGGCCTTGAAGTGCCGGGTGGACCACACCCCGAGGCGGCCGAGCGGCCCGGGTCGGCCGTTCTCGGGGGCGCCGCCGCTGCCGGGGGCGTCGGGGGGCGGGGCGGCGGGCCGTACGGCTTCGGCGGGGCGGTTCACGTGGTGCTCCGTTCTCGGGCGCCGGGGAGGTCCGGAGGCCCGAAAAAATACGGGTGGGGGTATCTCGACCAGCGACAACAGTACCCGTCCCGCCTTTCATTCCACCCCGGCCGCCCCTACCCCGACGGCCTCGGCCCCGGCCGCCCCGTCGGCTAGCCGATCACCGCGTCCACCTCGACCTCCACCAGCCAGCGCTCGTCGATGAAGCGCGACACCTCCACGAAGGTGGTGACCGGGCGGATCTGCGCGAAGCGCTCGCCGTGGGCGCGCGCGGCCTCCCGCCACTGGCTCATGTCGGTGAGCATGACGCGGGTCCGTACGACGTCCGTGAGGGTGGCGCCCGCCTCCCGCAGGGCGGCCTCGGCGATGTCCAGGCAGCGGACGGTCTGGGCGTAAACGTCGCCCTGGCCGACCGTCGTGCCCTGCTCGCTGATCGGGGCGGTGCCCGCGACCGCGACGTGGTTGCCCTTGCGCACGGCGCGGGAGAAGCCGATCCGCGGTTCGAGGGGCGAGCCGGAACTGACTGTCTGTCGAGTGCTCTCCATCGCACCATGGTGCCGCACTAGTGCACCCGTCGGGCCGTCTGCCCGCACGAACGCCCCCGCGCGCCGCCGGACCTGCCCCGGAGCACCCCACCGCACTAGTGCACCCTCATCAAATAGCCCCACTGCAAGGCTTGTTGGCGCCGACGCGTACGGCGTACATTCGGCGGCATGGAACACCTGGACCACCCGACGGGCACCGACGCCCCCGCCACCGACGTCCTCGTCTCCGGCGCCGGGATCGCCGGCCCCGCCCTCGCCTACTGGCTGCGCCGCCACGGCTTCACCCCCACCGTCGTCGAGCGCGCCGCCGGCCCGCGCCCCGGCGGGCAGGCCGTCGACCTGCGCGGCGCCGGACGCACCGTGATCGAGCGGATGGGGCTGATGGAGCGGGCCCGCGCGCTGCGCGTCGAGCAGCACGGCATCGCCCTGGTCGACCGGCGCGGGCGGGCCACCGCCCGGATACCCGTCGGGCTGTTCGACGGCGAGGGGATCGTCTCCGAGATCGAGATCCTCCGCGGCGACCTCGCCGACCTGCTGCGCGAGGCCACCGACGGCGTCGAGTACCTCTGGGACGACACCGTCACCGCGCTCGACCAGGACGCCGGGGGCGTCACCGTCACCTTCGAGAACGCCCCCGCCCGCCGCTTCGCCCTGGTCGTCGGCGCGGACGGGCTGCACTCCGCCGTCCGCCGCCTCGCCTTCCGCCCCGGCAACGGCGACGGCACCGACGGCACCGAAGGCGCCCACTACCGGCCGCTCGGCGGCTGCCACGCCTGGTTCACCGTCCACGACCCCGCCCTCGCCCGCGAGCTCGACGGCTGGTTCCTGATGTACAACGCCCCCGGCGGCCTGGTCGCCGGCGCCCGCCCCGGCCGGCTGCCCGGCGAGGTCAAGGCCTCCCTCGGCCTGCGCCGCGCACCCGCGGCGTACGACCGCCGCGACACCGCCGCCCAGCGGCGCCTGCTCGCCGAGCGCTTCGCCGGAGCCGGCTGGGAGGTGGACCGGCTGCTCGCCGGGATGCGCACCGCCGGGGACTTCGCCTTCGACACCTTCGGCCAGGTCCACCTCGACCACTACAGCCGCGGCCGCGTCGCCCTGCTCGGCGACGCCGGGTACAGCCCGAGCCCCCTGACCGGCCTCGGCACCAGCCTCGCCCTGGTCGGCGCCTACCTGCTGGCCGGTGAACTCGCCGCCGCCGCAGGCGACTTCCGCACCGCCTTCGCCCGCTACGAGGAGCTGATGCGCCCCTACGCCACCCGGGCCCAGGAGCTGCCGCCCGGCGGCCTGGGCGGCTACGCCCCGGACAGCGCCCTGGCGATCCGCCTGCGCGCCGCCTCCATGCGCTGGATGGGCCGCTGGCCGCTGCGCCCCGTGCTGGCCGCCCAGTTCGCCAAGGCCGGCGACATCGCCCTGCCCGACTACCCGCTGCCCGCCCGCACGCTGCCCGCCCGGACCGCCTGAGCCTCAGGCCTCACGCCCCCGCCCGGCTACGCCGTACGCGGCTGGTTGAAGCGCAGCATGTTGCCCGACGGGTCGCGGAAGGCGCAGTCGCGCACCCCGTAGGGCTGGTCCATCGGCTCCTGGAGGACCTCGGCGCCGGCCGCCCGGATGCGCTCGAAGGTGGCGTCGCAGTCGTCGGTGCGGAAGATGACGCCGCGCAGCAGGCCCTTGGCGAGGAGTTCGGCGGCGGCCCGGCGGTCGGCCTCGGAGGCGTGCGGGTCGGCCAGCGGGGGCTCCAGGACGATCTCCACGCCGGGCTGGTCGGGCGAGCCGACGGTGACCCAGCGCATGCCCTCGAAGCCGACGTCGTTGCGCACTTCGAAGCCGAGGACGTCGCGGTAGAAGGCGAGCGCCCGGTCGTGGTCGTCGACGGCGATGAAGCACTGCGCGAGTTCGATGCTCATGCCCGTCACGCTACGGGAGCACCGGGGCCGCCGTCGCTCCCGTTCCCCTTCGCCTCCTTGGCCTCCTTGGCCTCCGCGCGCCGCACCGGGCGGGTGCCGATCTTGGCGACGCAGGCCGGGATCGCCGCGCCCTGCTCGTGGTCGCGGGCCCGGTAGGCGCTGGGGCTCTGCCCGACCAGCTCGGTGAAGCGGGTGCTGAAGGAGCCCAGCGAGGTGCAGCCCACCGCCATGCAGACCTCGGTCACGCTCAGGTCCCCGCGCCGCAGCAGCGCCTTGGCCCGCTCGATCCGGCGGGTCATCAGGTAGGTGTACGGGGTCTCGCCGTAGGCGGCGCGGAAGCTGCGCGAGAAGTGGCCGGAGGACATCAGCGCGGTGCGGGCCAGCGCCGGCACGTCCAGCGGCTGCGCGTACTCGCGGTCCATCCGGTCCCGGGCCCGGCGCAGCCGCACGAGGTCGTCGAGCGGCACGCGGCCCGCGGACGGGGACGAGGTAGAAGACGAGGTCGAGGACGGGGACGACACACCGGCCACGGTACCGACTGCCACCGACAGACGGCGCCCGGCCCGTCCGTCCACCCCGTCCCCCGCCCGGCGCAGCCCGCTCGCGCCCGCCCCGCCGCGCCGACCACCCTGGAGCGGGGGCCGGACGGCGGAGAGGGCGACAGGGGTGGACGGCGAGGACGAACAGCCCACCGCCCCGCGCGCGCCCGGCAACCGGGCGGTGGTGCTCGGCGTGCTGGCCGCGACCGTCGCCGTGCTGCTCGTCCAGGCGGTCAGCGGCACCAGTGCCCGCCTGGTGCTGCTGCTGGTGTTCCTGCCCGCGCTGCTGGCGGGCCTGGGCACCGTGGCCCAGACGGTGGCGGCCTCGGTGTGGGTGACCGCCGTGGTGGTGGCCCACTCGGTGCTGTTCCCGCCCGGGGACCTGCCGGCCCGCCTGGGCACCCTGCTGGGCGTGGTCGCCGCCGAGGCCGCCGTGATCGGCCTGTGCGCGCGGCGGGTGCGGCGCGAGCGGCAGCTGTCGCGGATGCGGCAGGTCGCCGTCGCCCTCCAGCGCCAGCTGCTGCGCCCGCTGCCCGTCACCACCCCGGACGTGCGCCTGGACGGGCTGTACCGGCCGCTGGAGCAGGACGCCATGGTCGGCGGCGACCTGTACGACGTCGCCGACACCCCGCACGGCACCCGGGTGCTGGTCGGCGACGTCCAGGGCAAGGGCCTGCTCGCGATCGGGACGGGCTTCGCGGTGCTGAGCGCCTTCCGGGAGGCGGCCTTCCGCGAGCCGCGGCTGACCGCCGTCGCCGACGCCCTGGAGGCGGCGGTGGAGCGGCACAACGCCTACGCGGAGCAGAGCGGCGAGCAGGAACGGTTCGTCACGGCCACCGTGCTCTGCGTCCGCGCCCCGGACAGCAACGACGGGGGCACCGACGACGAGGGCACCGACGACGGGGGCCGCGCCACCGAGGTGCGGGCCGTCAACTGCGGCCACCTCTCCCCCTACCTGCTGCGCCCCGACGGCCGGGTGGAGCCCGTCCCCCTGGACGCCGGGCTCCCGCTCGGCCTCGCCGCCCTGGCCGCCACCGGCGAACCGCGCCCCGAGCGGCGTTTCACCCTGCCCGGGGACGGGGTGCTGGTGCTGCTCACCGACGGCATCACCGAGGCCCAGGACGCCTCCGGCGCGTTCTACCCGGTCGAACGGGGCCTGGCCGACCTCGCCGCCGTCCCCGCCGACGCCCTGCCCGAGGCCCTGGACCGGCGGGCCCGGCGCTGGAGCGGCGGGAGCAGCCGCGACGACGTCACCGTCCTCGCCCTGCGCCCCGCCCCGGAACCGCCGGCCCGGTAGCCCGGTAGCCGCCCGGGACGGGCCGAACAGGGCCGTACGGGGCAGTACACGGCCGTACGGGGCCGTTCGGAACCGTCCATGGGGCCGTCCGGCCCTTGACCCCCGGCTGCGGGCTCCACCTGCGGCGATCTAGGGTGCAGGCATGATCCCCACACCGATACCCAGCCCCGAGCCCACCCGGCTCGACGGTCCGACGGACGACTTCCTGACCGACCCCGCCCAGGCGCTGCGGGTGATGATGCAGGGCAACGCCCGGTTCGTGGCGGGCAACCCCGAGCACCCCAACCAGGACGCCGGGCGCCGCGCGGCGCTCGCCCCGGCGCAGCGGCCCTTCGCTGTGCTGTTCGGCTGCTCGGACTCCCGGCTGGCCGCCGAGATCATCTTCGACCAGGGCCTGGGCGACCTCTTCGTGGTGCGCACCGCCGGGCACGTCACCGGCGCGGAGGCGCTGGGCAGCATCGAGTACGGGGTGAGCGTGCTGGACTGCCCGCTGGTGGTGGTGCTGGGGCACGACTCCTGCGGTGCGGTGGCGGCGGCGCTGGACTCCCTGGAGCAGGGGCAGCTGCCGGGCGGTTTCGTCCGGGACGTGGTGGAGCGGGTGACCCCGAGCGTGCTGTCCGCCAGGGCGGCGGGCATCGAGGACCGGGACGGGATCGTGGACGAGCACATCCGCCAGACCGTGGACCTGCTGGTGGAGCGCTCGCAGGCGCTGGCGGCGCGGATCGCCGAGGGGAAGGTGGCCGTGGTGGGCCTGTCCTACCGGCTGCGCGACGGCCGGGCCCGGCTGGTCTCCGCCCGGGGGCCGGTGGGCTGACGGCGGGCCGGCCGCTTCCCGCCCGTCGCCGGGACGGGGACGCCGTCCTCGGGAAACCGGAGTCACATCCTCCGGAACTCGATGTCCGATCACCGCCAGCGCCCCCGTCCGGGCGGCGGCAGAGTCGGTGACCGGCAACGATTCCCCATTTCCCGAGGACGGCAGTCTCCCGTGCACAAGGCCATCGATCTCAAGGTCCTGTACTTCGGCACCCCCGTGGTGCTGATCGGCTCGCGCAACGAGGACGGCAGCGCCAACCTCATGCCGATGTCCTCGGCCTGGTGGCTGGGGCAGTCGTGCGTGCTCGGCCTGGGCGACAGCTCGCAGACCGCCGAGAACCTGCGGCGCGAGGGCGAGTGCGTGCTCAACCTGGTGTCCTCCGCGCAGGTGGACGCGGTGGACGCCCTCGCGCTGCTGACCGCCAGGCCGCGGATCGCCGAGTACCGGCTGCGGCAGGGCTACCGCCACGAGCGGCGCAAGTTCGAGGCCGCCGGGCTGACCGAGGTGCCCGGCGAGCTGGTGCGGGCGCCGCGCGCCGCCGAGTGCCCGGTGCAGCTGGAGTGCCGGGTGGAGTCGGCGACGGCGCTGGCGGGCGGCGGGCGCACCGCCTTCGAGGTGACGGTGGTGCGCGCCCACGTCGAGGAGAGCCTGCTGGTGCCCGGCAGCGACCACTACGTCGACCCGGTCGGCTGGGACCCGCTGATCATGAAGTTCTGCGAGTTCTTCGGCGACGGGCGGCGCCTGGCCCCCTCCCGCCTCGCCGAGGGCTGGCAGATGCCCGGGCGGCTGCCCGCCGCCGTGTGACGTGGCGTCCGCCCGGGACGTCCGCTCGGGACGTCCGCCCAGGGCCTCCGCTCGGGACGTCCGCTCACCGGTGGTGCTCAGGGCGCGACGGTCGCCCCGCAGGAGTCGCACACCCGCGTCGCGGGCAGCTCCAGGAAGCAGCTCGGACAGATCGCCGGCGGGCGCGGCGGCGCGGCGACGGCGGCCTTGCGCTCCACCGAGGCCCGCAGGCGCGGGGCCAGGGCGGGTGTGCCGCCGTCGGCGGGCAGGTCGGCGGCGAAGTGCCGGTAGCAGGCCAGGCGGGCGGCGGCCGCGTGCTGCTCGCGGTCCATCTCGGCGGCCACCGGCGGCTGTCCGGCCACCGCCAGCACCTCCTGGTAGCCGGGCCCGACCTTGCCGTCGGTGGCGTGCACCACCAGGGCCGTCAGCGGTGGGTCGCCGCGCCGGTGCGCCTCACGGATCACCAGGGCCAGCACCTTGCCTATCCAGTGCCGCTGGTTGATCCGGGTGCGCACCCCCGAGGCCTCCTGCACCGCCTCGGCGAGGTCCGGGTAGCTGATCACCGCGTGGTAGCGGCGCGCCACCTCCACCAGGGCCGGGTAGGCCGCCCTGGTCCACACGATGTGCGCCTGGCTGGCGCTGACCGCCGAACCGTCCGACGCCCGCCAGTACGTGTGCTGCTCCGTCATCCGCCCGCCCCTGTCCGTCTTGTCCGTTGTGTACGTGTCCGTCCCCCGCGGGCCCCCGCCGGGAGCGAGGCTACCCGGCCCCGGAGCGGCACCCTCGGGCGGGGCCTCGCCTCGGGCGGGGCTTGACTTCAAGTCCTGTTGAAGTCGTGGAATGGGTGCCGACCGCAGCCGTACGGGCAACCCCGCGGTCGATGCCCCGCCCGTACGGAAACCCGTACCGGGGCCGGGGCCGCCGCCTTCCCGATCGTGCCGACGGCGGCCCCGGCCTCCGGGCTCCCCCGTCCACCCCACCGGGCGCCGCGCCCCGCCTCCCGCGCCTCCCGCCTCGCGCGGGCGGGCCGCGCCTGTGAGCCGGAACACGGTTGAGGTTGACCTTGGGTCAGGGTGGAGGCTCCTCCCATCGGGCCCGACGACGACGCGGGCCCCGCGATACGAGGGGGCAGCATGTCCACCACCCACCACTCCACCCACCACTCCACCCACGGCCCGGACCGCCCGGAGCTGCGACGGGCGGTCGAGGAGATCGCCGGATCCGGTTTCCTCGGCGTGCAGGTGCGGGTGAACGACGCGCACGGCGAGTGGGTCGGCACCGCCGGGTCCCGCGAGCTGGGCCGCGAGGAGAGGCCGCCGGCCGACGGGCACTTCCGCGTCGGCAGCGTCACCAAGAGCTTCATCGCGACCTCGGTGCTGATGCTGGTGGCCGAGGGCCGGCTGGCCCTGGACGACCCGGCTGGCAACCACCTGCCCGGGTTCGGGCTGGACCGGCGGATCACGGTGCGGATGCTGCTCCAGCACACCAGCGGGATCTTCAACCACACCGGCGAGCTGGAGGAGGACGGGACGTTCGTGCCGGGGGTCCCGTGGCGGGGCCGGGAGTGGGTGGAGGACCGCTTCCGCACCTACCGGCCCGAGGAGTTGGTGCGGCTGTCGCTGTCCCGGCCGGCGCGGTTCGCGCCGGGGGCGCGCTGGAGCTACGCCAACACCAACTACGTGCTGGCCCGGCTGGTGGTCGAGCGGGTCACCGGCCGGCCGTTCGCCGAGGAGCTGCGGCGGCTGGTCCTGGAGCCGCTGGGGCTGACCGGGACGGTGGCCCCGGGCCCCTCGCCGGAGGTGCCCGAGCCGCACGGCCGCAGCTACTACCGCTACGAGGACGCCGGGCGGGAGCGGACGGTCGACGTCACCCGGCACAACCCGTCCTGGGTCTCGGGCGGCGGCGACATGATCTCGACCACCCGGGACCTGCACGTGTACTTCTCCGCGCTGATGGGCGGCCGGCTGCTGCCGCCCGGCCTGCTGGCCGAGATGCGCGCGCCGGAGGCGACGGTCGGCTACGGGCTGGGGATCTTCGCCCAGGCCACGGACACGGGCACCGTCTTCCACCACAACGGCGCCACCATCGGCTCGGCCGCGCTGATGTACGGCTCGCTGGACGGCGGCACCACCCTGACCGCCGGGCTGACCTACGTGGACGACGCCGACGTGTCCGTCGCCGCGGCGTTCCAGAGCGCCCAGCGACGGCTCGTCGACGAGGTGTTCGGCACCGGGCCCGGCCCCACGGCATCCGGTCGTACGGCAGGCTGAACGGATGGCAAACGGAGTCACGATCGGGCAGGCGGCCGCGTACGTCGGCGTCACGGTGAAGACGGTGCGGCACTACCACCGGCAGGGGCTGGTCGAGGAGCCGCTGCGCGACGCCTCCGGCTACCGGCGGTACGGGTCGGGCGAATTGCTGCGGCTGGTGCAGGTCCGGACGCTGGCCGCCGCCGGGGTGCCGCTGGCGGAGGTCGGGCCGCTGCTCGACGCCGACGGCGAGCGGTTCGCCACCGCCCTCGCCGACGTGGAGCGGCGCCTGACCGAGCGGATCACGGAACTGACCGCGCGCCGCGACACCCTGCACCGGCTCGCCGACGGCGACCGGGCCCTGCTGCCCGACCGCGCCTGCGCGGTCCTGGAGCGGATGCCCGGGCTCGGCCTCGGCCCCGACTACGTGGCGGCGCAGCGCGAGGCCCTGGTGCTGGCGCGGGCGCTGGTGCCGGAGGGCTTCGACGGCCTCCTCGCCCAGCTCGAACTGCGCCTGGACGACCCGGGGTTCGTCGAGCTGACCAGACGCGGCCAGGAGGCCGAGGCCTGGGAGCCGGACGATCCGAGGGTCGAGGAGCTCGCCGCCGCCATGGCCGACCACTACCTCGCCAACCCCGCCCTGCTGGGCGACCCGGCCGGCCTGCGCGCCTGGGCCAGGGCCGCCACCCAGTACCGGCTGATCGACCGCCACCGCGACGACCAGGCCCCGGTCTCGGCCCGGCTGACCGCGCTCACCGAGGCCCGGCTGCGCGCCGCCGGCGTCCCGTCCCCGCACCGGTAGCGCCCCCTGCCGCCCGCGGGAAGCCGGGCGGACGGCGGCAGGCCCCCCGCCGGTCACCAGCCCGGCCGGGGCTCCGGGGCGATGGTGATCAGCGGGTGGAAGTGGGCGAGTTCGGCGGGCTCGTCGACGGGGCCGCCCTCGGCCTCGATCCAGGCGTGGGCGCGGAACGGGGCGGTGCGCACGCCGGTTCGCCAGGTCGGCCAGGCGCCCCGGGTGCGACACAACAGGGCTGTGGCGATGGAGCGTTGGAGGCAGCCCTGGCCGGCGCAGCGCATGCTGAGGGCGACCACGGCCTGCCGGGCGGCGAGGGCCTCGGCGCGGTCGGCGGGCCGGGCGCCGCGGCGCAGGGCGAGCATCACCCGGCGGATGCGGGCCGGGGGGAGCCGCTCGATCAGCCGGGCCGCGCCGATCGCCGCGAGGGCGGCGGGCCGGCGGTGCCAGGGCGGGCGGCCGGCGCGGGTGGCGTGGGCGTGCAGGCTCATCCGGCGGTGCCCGCTCCCGTGCCGTCCGGTCCACCGGCGCCCGGTCCGCCGGTGCCCGGTCCGGTGGTGACCAGTCCGGCGGTGACCAGTCCGGCGGTGCGCAGGGTCTCGTGCAGCCGGTCGACGTCGGCGCGCGCCCGGTCGGCGGTGACGGGGTGGCGGGCGCTGAGGTCGGCGGCGGTCTCCTCGGCGGTGCGGCCGTCCAGCAGGGAGCGCAGGACGAGCAGTGCGGTGCGGTTGAGCTGGTAGTAGCGGCCGGAGCGCTCGTCGAGCAGGACGGCGCCGTCGTCGGTCGGGGTGAGCGTCACGTCGGGGCGCAGCTGGGCGGGCATCAGGTCCCTCCGGTGGTGGCGGCGTGGTGGCGGCTGCCGTGGGCGCGCAGCCAGTGTTCGCAGGCGAGGGTGGCGTCCAGGGCGGCGTAGGGGGTGCCGGCGGGGTAGAGCCCGAGGCAGGCCTGGCGCAGGGCGTCGGGGTCGATCAGGCCGGCGCGGGCCAGGGCGCTGTCCTCGGTGAGGGCGGCGAGTCGGGCGCGGTGGCGGGCGAGGCCTTGGTGGGCGTCGGGGGTGAAGTCGCCCTTGCCGGTGCGGCGCAGGAGGTCGGCGGGGACGTCCGGGGCGAGGGCGGTGGTGAGCAGGGGCTTGTAGGCGAAGGGGGTTCCGCGGGTGGCGGGGTCGGCGGCCAGGCAGGCGTCGAGGACCTGGTCGTCGAGGAAGGGTGTGCTGTACGGGGTGCCGGCGCGGGCGGTGGCGTCGACGAGTTGGCGCATGGCGGAGGCGCTGTGCCGGACCATGCGCAGGACCTGGTGCTGGGCGTGCTGCGGGGCCAGGGGCCGTGCGTCCCGCAGGGCCTTGAGCTGGTCGCGGACCAGGGCGGCGGCGTGCGGGGTGGCCCAGGGCGGCAGCCGGGGTTCGGTTCCCCAGCCGAGGAGTTGGGTGGTGGGCGGCGCGGGGTGGGTGAGGCGGTCGGCGGCGTGGGCGAGCCAGGCGGGGTAGGGGCGGGGGTCGGCGAGGGCGCCGAGGGCGTCGGGCAGTTTCCAGCGCAGGCGGGCGCGGTGTCCGCGCAGGTGGCGGGCGGCGGTGGCGGGGTGGCGCGGGGCGAGGGTGCGCAGGTAGGCGGGGAGGGCCTGGAGGACTTCGTCGCCGCCTTCGCCGCTGATCCGCAGTCGGGCGCCGCGGGCGGCGAGGAGGCGGGCGACGGCCTCGTCGCGGGCCCTGGTGCGGGTCCAGGCGAACGGTTCGTCGCCCTGGGGGCCGGGGGTGTCGGTGTCGGCGAACATCGCGGGGAGGTCCTCGGCGGGCAGGACGAGCCGGGTGCCGGGCAGGTGGCGGGCGGCGCGGTCGGCCCAGGGGGCGTCCTCGTGGTGGGGGTCGAGGGAGCCGATGGTGACGGTGAGCAGCTCGGCGGGGCCGGTGGCGGCGAGGAAGCACAGGGGGGTGGAGTCGAGGCCGCCGGACAGGTCGGCGGCGACGAGGCCGCCGTCGCGGGTGCGGGCGGCGACGGCGCGGTGCAGGGCGTGGCGCAGGGCCGTCGCGGCTTCGGCGCGGGGTCGTTCGGGGGCGGGCGGCTGCCAGTGGGCGAGGGTGCGGGCGGGGCCGCCGGGGGCGAGCAGGGCGGTGTGGTGCGGTGGCACGGGGGTGATGCCGGGCCACAGGGGCAGGGTGTCGGCGGGGTGCGGCAGGGGGTGGGCGAGGCGCAGGACGAGGCGTTCGGTGGACGGGGCGAGGCCGGCCGCGGCGGCCAGGACGTCGGCCCGGTCCGACAGGACGGGGACGCCGTGGACCTCGGCCAGGTGGAGGCGGTGGAGTCCGGACAGCGAGCCGCGGGCGGTGACGGTGCCGCGCACGGTGGCGATCAGGTGGTGGCTGCCGGCCGGGCCGTCGGTGTGGGTGAGGGCGAGGGCGTCGCGCGGGTCGCGGAGGTGTTCGGCGCGGCGGCGCAGCTGGTGGGTGTCGGTGTCGCTGGTGCCGAACACGGCCAGCGCGACCGGTCCGGCCTGGGCGGTGACCGCCGCGTCGGCCGGCCAGTGGCCGAGGATCCAGGGGCGGCCGCTGGGGTGGTGCAGGGCACGGCGCTCGGCCGTGCCCCACACCGCGGCCACCGCGGCTGCTGCGTCGGTGTCCGGCAGGACCACGAACCAGGTCCGCCGGTGGCCGTTCACGGCGCGGTCCTCAGGGGGCGAGGTAGTAGCCGTGGACGTCGGACTGGTTGCCGATGTCGAAGCCCCGGGTGAGGTCCGCGAAGTCGCCGAGTTCGATCATCACCGGGGGCTCGTACACGTCATCGGTCATGGCAATGTCCTCTCTTGTACGGGGAGTTGGACACGATCGCCGGCCGGCGGTGCTCCTACTCTTCCTCGTCGGTTCGCCGACGGACAAGCGCCGCCGGGGCCTTCGGCCGGAACCCGACGGCCCGCGCGGGAGTGGCCGCAGGCGCTCGCGGGACTGCTGAGCACCCGGGCGAGCGGGTGGCGGGGGCGGCGGGCGGGAGGCCGGATTCGGCCAGCTCCGGACGAAATGGTGTAGACCTGTCCGCTGCCGGACGGGGCCTCGCCTACGGTCGTCCCATGGCTGACGCATGCTTCGGGCACCCGCGGCTCGCCGCGCTCTACGACCCGCTCGACCCCGACCGCGGCGACCTCGACGCCTACCTGGCGATGGCACGGGAGTTCGGGGCGCGCCGGGTGCTGGACATCGGCTGCGGCACGGGGGTGTTCGCGCTCCTGCTGGCCGGCCGCGGGTTCGAGGTGGTCGGCGTCGATCCCGCCCTGGCCTCCGTGGAGGTCGCGCGCGCCAAGCCGGGCGCCGGGCGGGTGCGGTGGATCCACGGCGACGCGACGGACCTGCCGCCGCTGCGGGCCGATCTGGCGACGATGACGGCGAACGTCGCCCAGGCGATCGCCGGTCCGCGGGCCTGGCGGGGGACGCTGCGGGGGGCCTTCGCGGCGCTGCGGCCCGGCGGGCGGCTGGTCTTCGAGACCCGCGATCCGGGCGCCCGCGCCTGGGAGGAGTGGACGCGCGAGCGCTCCCACCGGGTGACGGAGGTCCCGGGCGCGGGTGCCGTCGAGAGCTGGGTCGACCTGGTCGGGGTGCGCGGGCCGCTGGTGACGTTCCGGTGGACGTACGTGTTCGCGGTGGACGGGCAGGTGCTGACGTCGGATTCGACGCTGCGCTTCCGGGAACGGGCGGAGGTGGAGCGGGACTTGGCCGCCCACGGCTACGTGCTGGAGGAGGTCCGCGACGCTCCCGACCGGCCCGGGCGGGAGTTCGTCTTCGTGGCCCGGCGCCCGTGACCCCCCGCCGCCCCGTGACACCCGCCGCTCCGGGGCGCCGTGCGCGGGAAGTCGGCCGGGCCGACTTCCTGTGCGCGGGCTCGGCGGTTCAGGGGAGCAGGGTCTCCCCGTTCGTCCGGCCTTCCACGGCGGTGACGTAGGAGCGGGCGGCGTCGACGGCGAGGATGCCCGGGGCCGGGTCCCGGCCGAGGAGCTGCAGCGTCTCGGCGATCCAGCCGGGGCTGACGAGGTTGATCCGCAGGTCGCGGGGCAGTTCGGCGGCGGCGTTGCGGACGAAGCCCTCCAGCCCGGTGTTGATGACGGCGCCCAACGATCCACCGACCATCGGGGTGGTGAACGTGCCGCCGGTGAGGGTGATGGAGCCGCCGTCGCGCAGGTGGTGCTGGGCGCGCCGGGCCAGGGCGATCTGGCCCAGCAGCTTGCCCTGCAGCCCGGCGAGGAACTCCTCGTCGGTCGCCGTGGCGAAGTCGACCATCGGGCCCGACACGGCGCAGCAGACGACCGCGTCGAGGTCGGGCAGGCCGGCGAAGAGCGCGTCCAGGGAGTCGGAGTCCTCCAGGTCGACCGTCACCGGGCCGCTGCGCGAGGCCCGTACGACCTGGTGCTCCTTCTCCAGGGCGGTGGCGACAGCGCTGCCGAGTGTGCCGGAGGCTCCGATCACGAGTACCTTCATGCCGTCGATGATCGCATCAAGTGGCCCTCTCAGGAGGACTTTTCGGCAAGGGTGTGGGCGACGAGGGCGTTCGCGTGGCCGTGGCCGATGTTGTGCTCGGTCTTGAGCCAGGCGACGAGCTCCATGTGCCTGGCGAGCGGGGAGGCGCGAATGAGGTCCTTCCACTCCTCGACCGGGCGGCCGTACTTCTTCTCGATGGAGGGGAAATAGGAGGCGGGGCCCTTCACGGCGGGGGCCTTCGCGGCGGTCTCCGCGGTCTTCACGGCGGTCTCCGCAGCAGTCTTCGCAGCGGTCTTCGCGGCGGGGGCGGCGGTCATGGGCGGTTCCTCTCGGGAGGGCGGGAAAGAAGAAGCGGTGCGGTCACGGAGGTAGACCGTGACC
>NZ_JBHVEU010000193.1:0-16069 GCF_042802075.1 Kitasatospora sp. NPDC057518 | reverse complement strand
GCACCGGCGGGCGGCTCGTTCACGACCGTGCTCAGGCGATGCGGTCGAGGACGATCGGGTTCGGGGTGAAGGCGGTGCCCGCCGGGGCGACCTCGATGCCGCCGGCCAGGGCCTCGACGGCGTAGTCGAAGCGCTCGGGGGTGTCGGTGTGCAGGGTCAGCAGGGGCTGGCCGGCCACCACGGTGTCGCCGGGCTTGGCGTGCATCTCGATGCCGGCGCCGGCCTGCACCGGGTCCTCCTTGCGGGCGCGGCCGGCGCCCAGGCGCCAGGCGCTGACGCCGATCGCGTAGGCGTCCAGCGTGGTGAGCACGCCGGAGGCGGGGGCCGGGATGACGTGCCGCTCGCGGGCGACCGGGAGCGGGGCGTCGACGTCGCCGCCCTGGGCGGCGATCATGCGGCGCCAGTGGTCCATCGCGGTGCCGTCGCGCAGCGCGTCCGCCGGGTCCTTGCCGTGGACGCCGGCCGCGGCGAGCATCTCGCGGGCGAGCGCGAGGGTGAGCTCGACGACGTCGGCCGGGCCGCCGCCCGCGAGCACCTCGACGGACTCGCGGACCTCCAGCGCGTTGCCCGCGGTGAGGCCGAGCGGGGTGGACATGTCGGTGAGCAGGGCGACGGTGTTGACCCCGGCGGTGGTGCCCAGGCCGACCATGGTGCGGGCGAGTTCGCGGGCGTCGTCCAGGTTCTTCATGAACGCCCCGGAGCCGACCTTGACGTCCAGGACCAGCGCGCCGGTGCCCTCGGCGATCTTCTTCGACATGATCGAGGAGGCGATCAGCGGGATGGCCTCGACGGTGCCGGTGACGTCGCGCAGCGCGTACAGCTTCTTGTCGGCGGGCGCGAGGCCGTCGCCGGCCGCGCAGATCACCGCGCCGACGGAGCCCAGCACGTCCATCATCTCCTCGTTGGAGAGCAGGGCGCGCCAGCCGGGGATGGACTCCAGCTTGTCGAGGGTGCCGCCGGTGTGGCCGAGGCCGCGGCCGGAGAGCTGCGGGACGGCGGCGCCGCAGGCGGCGACCAGCGGGGCGAGCGGCAGGGTGATCTTGTCGCCGACGCCGCCGGTGGAGTGCTTGTCGCTGGTGGGCAGCGGCAGCGAGGAGAAGTCCATCCGGACGCCGGAGCGGATCATGGCGTCGGTCCAGCGGCTGATCTCGTGCGGCTTCATGCCGTTCAGCAGGATCGCCATCGCCAGTGCGGACATCTGCTCGTCGGCGACCTCGCCGCGGGTGTAGGCGTCGATGACCCAGTCGATCTGAGCGTCGCTCAGTTCTCCGCGATCGCGCTTGGTCCTGATGACGGAGATGGCGTCCATGCGTGCTCCAAGAGGGGTTTCAAAAGCGAAGAGTGTCGCGAGATGACCGGGTTCCGGCCCACTCGCGACACTCTACGCGCGTAACAGAAAGGGAGGCTAGAGCCGTTCCGGCCCGAACGCGTCGGGCAGGACCTCGCTCATCGGCTTGATGCCCGAGGCCAGTTCGATCAGCAGCCCCGGCCCGCCGTGCTCGTACAGCAGCTGGCGGCAGCGCCCGCACGGCATCAGCAGTTCGCCGGCGCCGTCCACACAGGTGAAGGCGACCAGCCGGCCGCCGCCGGAGGAGTGCAGCGCGGACACCAGCCCGCACTCGGCGCACAGCCCCAGCCCGTACGAGGCGTTCTCGACGTTGCAGCCCGTGACCACCCGGCCGTCGTCCACCAGCGCGGCCGCGCCGACCGGGAACCTGCTGTACGGCGCGTACGCGCGGCCCATGGCCTCGCGCGCCGCCGAACGCAGCAGCTCCCAGTCGATCGCGGGCGGCGCCGCGGGCCCGTCGGCGGTCACTTGCCCTGGCCCTTGCGGTAGATCTGGCCGTCCGCCTTCGGCATCCGCAGTCGTTGCGCGGCCAGCGAGAGCACCACCAGGGTGATCAGGTACGGCGTGGCGACGATCAGCGGGCGCTGCACCTCGTCGGTGAACGAGTACCAGGCGATCAGGCCGGCCGCCACCACGAAGGAGGCCACCGTCGCGGTGTACTTGCGGCGGTACAGGTGCCAGAGCGCGAGCAGCACCATCGCGATGCCCACGATGAGGATCATCACGTGCACCGACTCCGGGTCGCGCAGCTGGAGGCTGTCGGTGAAGCCGAACAGGCCGGCGCCCATGGCGAGGCCGCCCGGCATCCAGTTGCCGAAGATCATCGCGGCGAGGCCGATGAAGCCGCGGCCGAGGGTCTGGCCGTCCTTGTAGAAGTGCGCCGCGACCAGCGAGAGGTACGCCCCGCCGAGGCCCGCGAAGGCACCGGAGGCGATGACCGCGAGGTACTTGTACTTGTAGACGTTGACGCCCAGCGACTCGGCGGCGGTCGGGTTCTCGCCGCAGGAGCGCAGCCGCAGGCCGAACACCGTGCGCCAGAGCGCGAAGTAGCTGACCACGATCAGCGCGCCGGCCACCAGCACGACCACCGAGATGTTGGTGACCAGGCCGCCGAGCACGCCCGCGACGTCCGAGACCAGGAACCAGTGGTGGTTCTCGATGCTCTTCAGCCCGGAGGACAGGCCCGGGACGGTGATGTACGGCAGCGGGTCCGCCGGCGGGGACTGGTTCTGGCCGGCACCGGCCGAGACGTAGTCCTTGTAGTAGATCCGGTTGACGTACGCGCAGATGCCGGGGATCAGCAGGTTGATGCCGACGCCGGAGACGATGTGGTCGACGCCGAAGGTGACGGTGACGACCGCGTGCAGCAGGCCGCCGAGCGCCCCGCCCAGCATGCCGGCCAGCAGGCCGACCCACGGGTTGACCAGGTAGCCCGCCCAGGCACCGCAGAAGGTGCCGGCGACCATCATGCCTTCGAGACCGATGTTGACCACACCGGCCCGCTCGGACCAGAGACCGCCCAGACCGGCCATGCCGATCGGCACGGCCGCGCCGAGCGCGGCGGTGATCTGCCCGGAGGAGGTCAGCGAGTGGTTGCCGGTGGCCATGCCCACGGCGGAGAACAGCACCAGGGCGCCCGCGATCAGCAGCAGGACGACCGGCCAGGACAGCTTGCGCTTCTTCGCGGGTGCGCCCGGCGCCTTCGCACGCGCAGCGGTAGCCGTGCTCATGCCCACACCTCGCTTCGCTCGGCGCGTGCTTCGCACAACACGCTGTACTTGATGGCTCGCTCGCTTCGCTCGCTCACGAGGCCACCTCCTTCTTCTCACTGTTCGCGGCGGCCTGGGCGGCGAGCTGGGCGCCGACCTTCTGCTGCTGGCGCTTCAGGCCGTAGCGGCGCACCAGCTCGTACGCGACGACGACGCAGATGACGATGGTGCCCTTCATGACGTCGACGATCTCGAAGGGGAAGCCGCCCTGGAGCGGCAGCACCGAGCCGGTGACGTCCAGGAAGGCGAACAGCAGCGCCGCGAAGGCGATGCCGATCGGGCTGTTCCGGCCGAGCAGGGCGATCGAGATGCCCAGGAAGCCCAGGCCGGGCTGGAAGCTCTGGCCGAAGTAGTGCGAGTTCTGCAGGAGCTCCGGCAGGCCGATCAGACCGGCGATGGCGCCGGAGACGACCATCGAGATGACCACCATGCGCTTGACGTTCACGCCGGAGGCGGTCGCGGCGGACTCCGAGCGGCCGGTGGCGCGCAGGTCGAAGCCGAAGCGGGTGCGGGTCAGCACGAACTGGAAGACCACGCCGACCAGGGCGGCGACGAAGATGAAGCCCCAGAGCGTCCCGCCGGCCGTCTCCATCGCGAAGAAGTGGCTGGACTGCGAGATCGGCTCGGTCTGGATCGAGTTGGTGGTGCCGCTGGTCTTCGGCGCGAAGATGCCGGGGACGAGCAGCAGACCGATGATCGCGGTCGCGATCGAGTTCAGCATGATGGTCGAGATGACCTCGCTGACGCCGCGGTAGACCTTCAGCAGACCGGCGACGCTCGCGTACAGGCCGCCGACCAGCATGGCGGTGACCAGCAGCAGCGGGATCTGGATGAAGGCCGGCAGGTCCACCTTGGCGCCGACGAAGGCCGCGAACAGCGCCGCGACCTTGTACTGACCCTCGACGCCGATGTTGAACAGGTTCATCCGGAACCCGAACGCGGCGGCCGCGGCGGCCAGGTAGTAGGTGGTGGACCGGTTGAGGATGCCCACCTGGCCGTCCGACTTGCTGGCGTACGTGAGCATCACGTTCCAGGCGTCGAACGGGTTCTTGCCCGAGGTCGCCAGCAGGACGGAACAGATCGCCACGGAGAGCAGGACCGCGAGCACCGGCGCCGCCAGCGCGAGCACGATCCGCTCACCGCTGAACCGCTGGGCCAGGCCGGGCTTCGCGGCTGCGGGATTGGGACTGGTCATGGGTTACTCCCCCGCCTGCGGGTCGTCGGCGGTGTCGGTGGGCTGGTGCCCGGCCTCGGCCCCGGTGCCCTCGGCCGCGACGGCCTGCGCCTCGGCGACGGCCTCCGGCTCGGACTCCAGGTGGCCGCTGGCGGCACCGGTCATCGCGGTACCGAGGTCCTCGGCGGTGACGGTGGCCGGGTCGGCGTCGGCGACCAGGCGGCCGCGGTAGATGACCCGGATGGTGTCGGACAGGCCGATCAGCTCGTCCAGGTCCGCGGAGATCAGCAGGACGGCCAGGCCGGCCCGCTGGGCGACCCGGATGTGCTCCCAGATCTGCGCCTGCGCGCCGACGTCCACGCCACGGGTGGGGTGGGCGGCGATCAGGAGCTTGGGCTGGTGGCTCATCTCGCGGCCGATGATCAGCTTCTGCTGGTTGCCGCCGGAGAGCGAGGCCGCGGTGACCTCGATGCCGGGGGTGCGGACGTCGTACTCCTCGACGATCCGCCAGGTGTCCGTCCGGGCGGCGGCCGGGTCCAGCAGCAGGCCCTTGGAGTTGGGCGCCTCGGTGACGTGGCCGAGGATGCGGTTCTCCCAGAGCGGGGCCTCCAGCAGCAGGCCGTGCTTGTGGCGGTCCTCGGGGATGTAGCCGATGCCGGCCTCGCGGCGGGCCCGGGTCAGGGTGCCGGAGAGGTCCTTGCCGTCCAGGGTGACGGTGCCGGCGTTCAGCGTCAGCATGCCCATGACGGCCTCGACCAGCTCGGCCTGGCCGTTGCCCTCGACACCGGCGATGCCGAGGATCTCGCCCTTGCGGATGCGCAGCGAGATGTCGTCCAGGACGACGCGCTCGATGCCCTCGGCGTCGGTCTTGGCGATCCGCAGGCCCTCGACGTCGAGCATCACGGTGTCGGTGACGGTCGACTCGCGGCTCTCCGGGGAGGGCAGCTCGGCGCCGACCATCAGCTCGGCGAGCTGGCGGGCGGTGACGGCCTTCGGGTCGGCGTCGCCGACCGTGGTGCCGCGCCGGATGACGCTGATCGCGTCGGCCACCGCGAGCACCTCGTGCAGCTTGTGCGAGATGAAGATGACGGTGACGCCCTCGGACTTGAGGTCCCGCAGGTTGTCGAACAGCGCGTCGACCTCCTGCGGGACGAGCACGGCCGTGGGCTCGTCCAGGATCAGGATCTTGGCGCCGCGGTACAGCACCTTGAGGATCTCGACGCGCTGGCGGTCGGCGACGCCGAGGTCCTCGACCAGGGCGTCCGGGCGCACGCCCAGGCCGTACTGGTCGGAGATCTCCTTGATCTTCGCCTTCGCCTTGGCGCCGATGCCGTGGAGCTTCTCGCCGCCGAGGACGACGTTCTCCCACACCGTGAGGTTGTCGGCGAGCATGAAGTGCTGGTGCACCATGCCGATGCCGCGGGAGATGGCGTCGCCGGGGGTGTGGAACTCGCACAGTTCGCCGTTGATCGCGATGGTGCCCTCGTCCGGCTTCTGCATGCCGTAGAGGATCTTCATCAGCGTCGACTTGCCGGCGCCGTTCTCACCCATCAGGGCGTGCACGGTGCCGGTGCGGACGGTCAGGTTGATGTCGTGGTTGGCCACGACACCCGGGAAGCGCTTGGTGATGCCGCGCAGCTCGACGGCCGGTGTCGCCGTCCCCGCGCTGGGGGTGCCGTCCTCGCGCGGGGGGACGGGGTCGGATGCGGTGATGGCGATCTCCTGGTGGTCTGGAGGCGCGTCGTTGCGCTGGGAGGGCCAAGGGGGAACATGGGGAGACGGAACAGGGCCCGGGGGTACGCGTTGAGCGCACCCTGCCGGGCCCCTCCCGTGAACTGTGTCGTGTTGCGTCGCGCTGCCGGGCAGGCGGCAGGCGCTGCGGCGTCCGGGACGCGCGGGCCTTACTGGCCGGCCGGCGCGGTCGGGATCGTGGTGGCGCCGGACTTGATCGCGTCGGCGGCGGCCTTCAGCTTGTCCTGGATGTCGTCGATCTTGCCGCCGGTGGTGGCGAGCGAGACGCCGTCGGCCTTCAGGTCGAACAGCTTGATGCCGGTCGGGGTCTGGCCCTGCTTGACCGACTGGACGTACGAGAACACCGCGGTGTCGACGTTCTTGACCATCGAGGTCAGGATGCTGTTCTTGTACTTCGCCAGGGCCGGCTGGCTGGCCTGGTCGGAGTCGACGCCGATGGCCCAGGCGCCCTGCTTGTTGGCGACGGCCTCGATGGCGCCGTTGCCGGAGGAGCCGGCGGCGGTGTAGATGACGTCCGCGCCCTTGTCGAGCTGGCCCTGGGCGGACTCCTTGCCCTTGTCGGGCGAGGCGAAGCCGGTGAAGTCCGGCGGGGTGCTCAGGTAGGTGGTCTCGACCGTGATGTTCGGGTCGACGGACTTCACACCCGCCTTGTAACCGGCCTCGAACTTCTTGATCAGCTCGGACTGCACACCGCCGATGAAGCCGACGTGCTTGGCCTTCGACTTGTTCGCGGCGGCGACACCGGCCAGGTACGAACCCTCCTGCTCGGCGAAGAGCAGCGAGGTGACGTTGGCCGGCTGGTCCTTGTCGTTCGAGTCGATGATCGCGAACTTCACGTTCGGGTTGTCCTTGGCGACCTTGTTGACGGCCGGCTGGTAGACGAAGCCGACCGCGACGATCGTCTTGTAGCCCGCGTCGATCAGGTTCTTGAGACGGGTCTCCTTGTCGGCCTCGGCCTCGCCCTGCTTGGCCTCGGCCTCGGTCACGGAGACGCCCAGCTCGGACTTGGCCTTGTCGAGGCCACGGGCGGCGGAGTCGTTGAACGACTGGTCGCCGCGGCCGCCGATGTCGTAGGCCATGCCGACCTTGAGCGAACCGTCGCCCGAGCCGGCGGAGGAGGAGTTGTCGGTGCTCTTTGCGCCGCAAGCGGCGAGCGAGGCCATGCCCAGGGAACCCGAGAGCACAACCGCGGCGAGCTTCATTGAACGGCGCAAGGGGATATCTCCTTCTACACGCAACCGTTTGGCGTGGTCGGTCGCCACCGTAACGCGCGTAGAACACGGTTGTGTTACGGGGTGCCAGAGCGTTCGGGTTGTTATCAAACCGTGGTCTGATGTTCTTCCTGAGGCTCTATCCCATGCGCGGACGGTGATCCGAGGTCGGTGCGGCCCAGTTTACGGAACCGTTCCGGACCCCCCGGATCCGACCGTTCCGCTTCACCCGCGCCGCCCCCGGAGCCGTCACCCCGCTCCGCCGCGCCCGGCCCGCCGTCAGCTGCCGTCCGCCTCCAGGGCCAGCGCCGAGAACAGCTCCACCCCGATGCCGATCGCCCGCTCGTCCACGTCGAACCGGCCCTGGTGGAGGTCCCGGACGGTGGCATCGCCGGGCGCCCGGACGCCGAGCCGGGCCAGCGCGCCCGGGGCGTGCTCCAGGTACCAGGAGAAGTCCTCGCCGCCCAGGCTCTGCTCGGTTCCCTCGACCACCTGGGCCCCGTCCGCGCCGAAGCGGGCGTTCATCGCCTCGTCCAACCGCGCGACCGAGACCGCCTCGTTGACCACCGGCGGCACCCCGCGGTGGTAGTCCAGCGTCCACTTGGCCCGGTAGGTCTCGGACACCTTGGCGATCAGCTCGTGCAACAGGTCCGGCGCCTCGCGCCAGCCGTCCAGCTCCAGGCAGCGGACGGTGCCCTCCAGTTCGGCGTGCTGCGGGATGACGTTGGGCGCGGAGCCGGAGGCGATCCGCCCCCAGACCAGGCTGACGCCCCAGCGCGGGTCCATCCGGCGGGCCAGCGCGCCCGGGAGGTCGGCGGCCATCCTGGCGACCGCGGTGACCAGATCGGTGGTCAGGTGCGGACGGGCGGTGTGCCCGCCGGGGCCGTCCAGGTGGAGCACCAGGCGGTCGCAGGCCGAGGTGATCGCCCCGACCCGCAGCGCGATCCGGCCGACCTCCACCTTGGGGTCGCAGTGCACCGCGAAGATCCGCCCGACGCCCGCCATCCCGCCGGCCTTGATCACGTCCAGCGCACCGCCCGGCATGACCTCCTCGGCGGGCTGGAACACCAGCCGGACGGGCCGGCGCAGCTCGCCGGTGCGGACGGCCTCCGCCAGCACCAGGCCGGTGCCGAGCACCACCGAGGTGTGCACGTCGTGGCCGCAGGCGTGGGCCCGGCCGGGGACGGTGGAGCGGTACGGCACATCGGTCTTGGCGTCGTCGATCGGCAGCGCGTCGATGTCGGCGCGGAAGGCCAGGAACTCCGTCCCCGGCGTGGTGCCGGGCGGGACGATGTCGACGAGCATGCCGGTGCCGCCGGGCAGCACCCGGGGTTCGAGGCCGGCGGCCACCAGACGGTCGCGCAGCAGCCCGGTGGTTCGGAACTCCTGGCGGCCCAGCTCCGGGTGCCGGTGCAGATCACGACGGAAGGCGATCAGCTCGGGCTCCAGCGCCCGGACCCGGTCGCGCAGATCGGCGGCGGGGCGTACGGCGGCCAGAGTGGCGCCCGACTGAGCGGGCTCAGGACGGTTCATCTCGCCAATCGTAGGCCTGTTGGGGGGATTTGGCCCGACTTCCGGAAAACTAGTCCCCGGATGGGCGCATACCGGCCTGACACGTGGGTATGACATCTTGTTTCAGCCGCCTTCCCCGGGTTGCGTGCCCTGTGCAACGATCCCCCGGGCCGGCGGTCACGGCCGCCAACCCCCCTGACGGCACCGGCGGGTTGACGGCCGTTCAGCTGGTGGTCAGAAGCGCTCCACCGGGGCGTACGTCCCCCACACCCCGCGCAGCGCGTCGCACACCTCGCCGACGGTGGCCCGGGCGGCCAGCGCCTCCTTCATCGGGTACAGCACGTTCCCCGTCCCCTCGGCGGTGCGGCGCAGCCCGTCCAGCGCCCGGGTGACGGCGCCGGCCGAGCGCTCGGCCCGCAGCCGGGCCAGCCGCCGCGCCTGCCGCGCCTCGATCGCCGGGTCCACCCGCAGCGGCTGGTACGGCTCCTCCGTGTCCGACCGGAAGCGGTTGACCCCGACCACGGTCCGCTCCCCGGAGTCGGTCTCCTGCTGGAGCCGGTAGGCGGTGCGCTCGATCTCGCCCTTCTGGTAGCCGCGTTCGATCGCGGCCACCGCGCCGCCCTGCTCCTCGATCCGGTCCATCAGCGCCCGCGCGGCGGCCTCCACCCCGTCGGTGAGCGACTCGACGGCGTAGGAGCCGGCGAACGGGTCGACGGTGGCCGTCACGTCGGTCTCGTACGCGAGCACCTGCTGGGTGCGCAGGGCGAGCCGGGCGGCCTTCTCGGTGGGCAGCGCGATCGCCTCGTCGAAGCCGTTGGTGTGCAGCGACTGGGTGCCGCCGAGCACCGCGGCGAGCGCCTGGACGGTGACCCTGGCCAGGTTGACCTCGGGCTGCTGGGCGGTGAGCTGCACCCCCGCGGTCTGGGTGTGGAAGCGCAGCATCTGCGAGCGCGGGTCCCGGGCGCCGAATCCGTCCCGCATGATTCTGGCCCAAATCCTGCGTGCGGCGCGGAACTTGGCCACTTCCTCCAACAGGGTCGTGCGGGCCACGAAGAAGAACGAGAGCCGGGGGGCGAAGTCGTCCACGGCCATCCCGGCGGCGAGCGCGGTACGGACGTAGGCGATGCCGTTGGCCAGGGTGAAGGCGACCTCCTGCGCGGGATCGGCCCCGGCCTCGGCCATGTGGTAGCCGGAGATCGAGATGGTGTTCCAGCGCGGGACCTCGGCCCGGCAGTAGCGGAACACGTCGGCGGCCAGCCGCAGCGAGGGCTCCGGCGGGAAGATGTAGGTGCCGCGGGCGATGTACTCCTTCAGCACGTCGTTCTGGACCGTCCCGGTGAGCGCCGACGGCGCCACCCCCTGGGCCTCGCCGACCAGTTGGTAGAGGAGCAGGAGCAGCGCGGCGGGCGCGTTGACGGTCATCGAGGTGGACACCCCGCCGAGCGGGATGCCGTCGAACAGCACCGCCATGTCCTCGACGCTGTCCACGGCGACGCCCACCCGGCCGACCTCCCCGGCGGCGAGCGGCGCGTCCGAGTCGTAGCCCATCTGGGTGGGCAGGTCGAAGGCGACCGAGAGGCCGGTGCCGCCGCCCGCGATCAGCTGCCGGTAGCGGGCGTTGGACTCGGCGGCGGTGCCGAAGCCCGCGTACTGGCGCATCGTCCACGGGCGGCCGGTGTACATCGTCGGGTAGACGCCCCGGGTGAAGGGGTACTCCCCCGGCCGGCCCAGCCGGGCGTCGGCGTCCCAGCCGGCCGGCGACCCGGGGCCGTACACCGGCTCGATCTCGAAGCCGGACTCGGCGCGGCGCGGCTCGGCTGCCATGGGGCCCTCCGGGGCTGGGGGAACGGGGTCCTCGCACTATCGGGCTCCCCGCCGTGCGGGAGGCGACCGGCCCGCCGGAGCGCCGGCGCGGTTGAGATGATCGGGTGAACGACCGATGAGCCCCAGGGAGTGGCAATGACCGAGCAGAAGGTGGCCGTGGTCACCGGTGCCAGCAGCGGAATCGGCGCGGCGACCGCCCGCCGGCTGGCCGCCGAGGGCTTCGACGTGGTGCTGACCGCCCGCCGCACCGAGCGCGTCGAGGCGCTGGCCAAGGAGATCGCCGAGCGGGGCGGCTCCGCCCGGGCCGTCACCCTGGACGTCACCGACCGGGCCGCGGTGGACGCCTTCGCGGCCGCCGTCGGCCGGGTGGACGTCCTGGTGAACAACGCCGGCGGCGCGATCGGCGCCGAGACCGTCGAGCACGGCGACCCGGCCGACTGGCGGGCCATGTACGAGGTGAACGTGCTCGGCGTGCTGCAGGTGACCCAGGCCCTGCTGCCGGCCCTGCGGGCGACCGGCGACGGCACGGTCCTGGTGCTCTCCTCGACCGCCGCGCTGGCCGCGTACGAGGGCGGCGGCGGGTACGTCGCCGCCAAGCACGCCGCGCACACCATCGCCGCCACACTGCGGCTGGAGCTGTGCGGGGAGCCGATCCGGGTGATCGAGATCGCCCCCGGCATGGTGAAGTCCGAGGGCTTCGCGGTCACCCGCTTCCGCGGCGACGAGGAGAAGGCCGCCGCGGTGTACGCGGGCGTGGCCGAACCGCTCACCTCGGAGGACATCGCGGACACCGTGGCGTGGGCGGTCACCCGGCCCTCGCACGTGAACATCGACCTGCTGGTGGTCCGGCCGAGGGCGCAGGCCGCCAACCACAAGGTCCACCGCGACTGAGCCCGGGAACGGGCGGGGAGGGCGCTGACGTGCAGGTGTCAACGTCACAACTTGATAGCTCGTCCGGATGAATTCGGCGCGCGCCCTCCCCAACTGATGACCGCTCAACTACCTTTGAGGCGCTGAACGACCGGCGCTCGCGCGCCCCTCGGCAGCCCCCATCCCACCTGCGCACCACCCCGTTCCACCGGCACCTTCCCGCCCTCACGAGGAGGACCCGCTGGCCAGCGACATCCCGTCACAGCGGCTCGACGTCAGAACAGAGCCGACCCTCCTCGGGCTGCACCGCTTCAACGAAGCCGACGCCGGCGCCGCCGAGGAGGCCCTCCTGGCCTGCTGCGGCAGCCACCGCTGGGCCCTGCGCCTGACCGCGCACCGGCCCTACCCCGACATCGAGTCCCTGCTGGCCGCCGCCAGCGAGGCCTCCTACGACCTCCGACCGGCCGACCTCACCGAGGCCCTGGCGGACGAGAGCTGGATGCCGCAGCCGCTGCTCGGCATGCGGGCTCCCGGCAGCCAGGCCGCCCACACCGCGCTGCGGGCGGCGCACGCCGCGTACGAGGCCCGGTTCGGCCACGTCTTCGTGGTCTGCCTGGAAGGGGTCGCCCCGGAGGAGATGCTCGACACCGTGCTCTCCTCGATCCGCACCCGCCTCGCCAACGACCCGGACGAG
Organism: Kitasatospora sp. NPDC057518; assembly: GCF_042802075.1. Lineage (NCBI taxonomy): Bacteria > Bacillati > Actinomycetota > Actinomycetes > Kitasatosporales > Streptomycetaceae > Kitasatospora > Kitasatospora sp. NPDC057518. The sequence continues at coordinate 3,915 of NZ_JBHVEU010000193.1, read as the reverse complement.
GAGCGGCTGATCGCGTCCGACGAACTCCGCCGGATCGCCCTCACCCGACTGGAGCACCTGGTCGCCACCCACCCGGAGACCGCGGCGCGCTGAGCCCGCATCACGCCCCCTCTTCACCCTGCCGGGTGACAACGATCACGAAACCGCCCGGACGAGTGAACCGACCCCGCCACCGGATCCGACCGCCGCGCCCCGCGCCCACCGACGCGGGGCGCGAGCATGCCGTCACCCATCGTGATGACTCCGGGTTTGGTTCCCGCTCCACTAGGCCAGAAGTGCCTGATTGATCACACCTGGGGCCCCCGGAGGCGGTTCACGACAAGGCGTCGATAGGATGCTGGCGGCCGGTGGACCGTACCCGGCCGGGCTGACCGACACCGAAGCCGGCCGAGCCCCCAATCGCTTCCGGAGGGTTTTTCCGTGCCGGCTGGAACGCTGTACCGCGGCCGGGAAGGCATGTGGAGCTGGGTGGCTCATCGAGTCACCGGCGTCCTCATCTTCTTCTTCCTGTTCGCCCACGTCCTCGACACCGCCCTCGTGCGAGTGTCGCCGGAGTCCTACGACACCGTCATCCAGACGTACAAGACTCCGCTCGTGAACCTGATGGAGTACGGCCTGGTGGCCGCCATCCTGTTCCACGCCCTGAACGGCCTGCGCGTCGTCGCAGTGGACTTCTGGTCGAAGGGCCCGAAGTACCAGAAGCAGATGCTCTGGAGCGTCGTCGGCGTCTGGGTCGTCCTGATGGCCGGTTCCTTCTACGGGATCCTCCAGCACACGCTGATCTCCTGGTTCGGGAAGTGAGCCGAGACATGTCCACGGAATACTCCGACGCCATCGTCGTCCCCTCGAAGCAGGCGCACACCGGCAAGGGACTGGGCACCGGCAACCCGGCCGACGCGTTCGTCATCGAGCCTCCGCGCAAGCGGACCACGAAGACCCCGCGTCGCACCCGCACCAACTTCGAGATGCTGGCCTGGCTCTTCATGCGCCTGTCCGGTGTCGTTCTGGTCGTGCTGATCCTCGGCCACCTGCTGATCATGCTGGTGCTCGACGGCGGCGTCTCCAAGATCGGCTTCGCCTTCGTGGCCGGCCGCTGGGCCTCGCCGTTCTGGCAGGGCTGGGACCTCCTGATGCTCTGGCTCGCCATGCTGCACGGCGCCAACGGCATGCGTCAGGTCATCAACGACTATGCCGAGAAGGACTCGACCCGGCTCTGGCTCAAGGGGCTCATGGGTACCGCCACGGTCTTCACCGTGCTGCTCGGCACCCTGGTGATCTTCACCTTCGACCCCAACATCTGAGCCGCGAGCACCATCGACCATCGGCAGAGGCCAGAGGCGAGTTAACCCCCCATGCAGATTCACCAGTACGACACCGTCATCGTCGGCGCCGGCGGCGCCGGCATGCGCGCGGCCATCGAGTCGACGCAGCGCAGCCGCACCGCCGTCCTGACCAAGCTCTACCCGACCCGGTCCCACACCGGCGCGGCCCAGGGCGGCATGTGCGCCGCCCTGGCCAACGTCGAGGAGGACAACTGGGAGTGGCACACCTTCGACACGGTCAAGGGTGGTGACTACCTGGTCGACCAGGACGCCGCCGAGATCATGTGCAAGGAGGCCATCGACGCCGTCCTCGACCTGGAGAAGATGGGCCTTCCCTTCTCCCGCACCGAGCAGGGCCGGATCGACCAGCGCCGCTTCGGCGGCCACTCCCGCAACCACGGCGAGGCCCCGGTCCGCCGCTCGTGCTACGCGGCCGACCGCACCGGCCACATGATCCTCCAGACGCTGTTCCAGAACTGCGTCAAGCACGGCGTCGAGTTCTTCAACGAGTACTACGTCCTCGACCTGCTGATCAACGAGGGCAAGACGGCCGGCGTCGTCGCGTACGAGCTGGCCACCGGCGAGATCCACGTCTTCCAGGCCAAGTCGGTCGTGTTCGCCTCCGGCGGCACCGGCAAGTTCTTCAAGGTCTCCTCCAACGCCCACACCCTCACCGGTGACGGCCAGGCCCTGGTCTACCGCCGCGGCCTGCCGCTGGAGGACATGGAGTTCTTCCAGTTCCACCCGACGGGCATCTGGCGCATGGGCATCCTGCTCACCGAGGGCGCCCGCGGCGAGGGCGGCATCCTGCGCAACAAGGACGGCGAGCGCTTCATGGAGCGCTACGCCCCCGTCATGAAGGACCTCGCGTCCCGTGACGTCTGCTCCCGCGCGATCTACACCGAGATCCGCGAAGGCCGCGGCTGCGGTCCGGACGGCGACCACGTCTACCTGGACCTGACCCACCTGCCCCCGGAGCAGCTGGACGCCAAGCTGCCGGACATCACCGAGTTCGCGCGCACCTACCTCGGCATCGAGCCCTACACGGACCCGATCCCGATCCAGCCCACCGCGCACTACGCCATGGGCGGCATCCCGACCAACGTCGAGGGTGAGGTCCTGCGCAACAACACCGACATCGTCCCGGGCCTGTACGCGGCCGGCGAGGTCGCCTGCGTGTCCGTGCACGGCGCCAACCGCCTGGGCACCAACTCGCTGCTGGACATCAACGTGTTCGGCCGCCGCGCGGGCATCGCCGCCGCCGACTACGCCAACGCGAACGGCTTCGTCGAGCTGCCCGAGAACCCGGCCGAGAAGGTCCAGGCCCTGGTCGACGGCCTGCGCGAGGGCACCGGCACCGAGTCCGTGGGGCAGATCCGCAAGGAGCTGCAGGAGACCATGGACACCAACGCCATGGTGTACCGCACCGGCGCCACCCTGAAGCAGGCGGTCGAGGACATCGCCGCGCTGAAGGAGCGCTACAAGAACGTCTCCATCCAGGACAAGGGCTTCCGCTACAACACGGACCTCCTGGAGGCCGTCGAGCTGGGCAACCTGCTCGACCTGGCCGAGGTGCTGGCCGTCTCCGCGCTGGCCCGCGAGGAGTCCCGCGGCGGCCACTACCGCGAGGACTTCCCGACCCGTGACGACGTGAAGTTCATGCAGCACACCATGGCGTACCAGGAGGTCGCCGCCGACGGCAGCACCTCCATCCGCCTCGACTACAAGCCGGTCGTCACGACCCGCTACCAGCCGATGGAGCGTAAGTACTGATGAGCACTCCGACCGTGGAGAAGCACTCGGCCGCTCTGGACGCGGTCGAAGCCGGTGCCGTCCAGCCGATCACCGTCACCGTCCGGATCCGCCGGTTCAACCCGGAGGAGCACCCGGACCCGGTGTGGGTCGACTACCAGCTGACGATGGACCCGAAGGAGCGCATCCTCGACGCGCTCAACAAGATCAAGTGGGAGCAGGACGGCACCCTCACCTACCGCCGTTCCTGCGCCCACGGCATCTGCGGCTCCGACGCCATGCGGATCAACGGCCGCAACCGGCTGGCGTGCAAGACCCTGATCAAGGACGTCAACCCGGAGAAGCCGATCACGATCGAGGCCATCAAGGGCCTCACGGTCCTCAAGGACCTGGTCGTGGACATGGACCCGTTCTTCCAGGCGTACAAGGACGTCATGCCGTTCCTCATCACCAAGGGGAACGAGCCGACCCGCGAGCGCCTGCAGTCCGCCGAGGACCGCGAGCGCTTCGACGACACCACCAAGTGCATCCTGTGCGCCGCGTGCACGTCGTCCTGCCCGGTGTTCTGGAACGACGGCCAGTACTTCGGCCCGGCCGCCATCGTCAACGCGCACCGCTTCATCTTCGACTCGCGCGACGAGGGTGCCGAGCAGCGCCTGGAGATCCTCAACGACCGTGAGGGCGTGTGGCGCTGCCGCACCACCTTCAACTGCTCGGAGGCCTGCCCGCGCGGCATCGAGGTCACCAAGGCGATCCAGGAAGTGAAGCGGGCCCTGGTGACCCGCCGCTTCTGATCCCACCCGCCACACCGGAGGCCCCCGCCCGATCCTCGGATCGGGCG
>NZ_JBHVEU010000192.1:0-16141 GCF_042802075.1 Kitasatospora sp. NPDC057518 | reverse complement strand
GCCGTCTCCGGCGGGGTGTCGGACGCCGCCTGGGCCGCCGGGCCGAGCGCCGGGACGAGGCCCGCCCCGAGCGCGAGTCCGAGCATGCGGCGCCGACGGACTCCGGAAGCCTGGTTATGGCCGGACGGTTGGGGCTCCATGGCGGTGCCTCCCGGGGCTGGAGGTGGATGAGCGCCCGGGGGCGTGGTCCCCGGGCGCAGGCACCAGGATGGCGCTCCGGCGGGCCGGTCCGCCATCCCCCGCAACGGTGAATCGTGGACGCAGGAGGCCCGGAACGGAAGGGAGTTCACCGGTTAAATGGTTTGACGGTCGCTCAGGAGAGGCCAACGATGGGCGCGAACGTTCGGTCGGGACCGTCGGAGGACCACATGAGCAGCGCCGTCAAACTGATCCGCACCACGCGGCTGACCAGGGCGGTGGACTACGCCTACGCGGCGGAGGTCGACGCCCCGGTCCGCTCGCTCTGGCTGGCCGGGGCCTGCCCGCTCGACGAGGAGGGCCGGACGGTCGCCGTCGGCGACTTCGAGGCCCAGGCCCACCAGGTGATGCGGAACCTGATAACCGTGCTGGAGGAGTCCGGCGCCTCCCTCACCGACATCGCCCGGACGACGGTCTACGTGGCCTCCGCCGACCAGGCGGACCTGGTGAAGGTGTGGAACGTCTACCGCGCCTACATGGGGGAGCACGACGCCCCGAGCACTCTGCTCGGCGTCGCCGTGCTCGGGTACCACGACCAGCTGGTGGAGGTGGAGGCCGTGGCCGTCCTGCCCTCCTGAGTCGTCCTCATCCGAGCGGAGTCGACCGGTGCCGACCGGAGTCGACGGGGCCGGCGGGCCCCGCCCGGCCGTCCCGGCGGAGGAGGGCCGCGGCGGCAGCGGGGCGCCCGCGGCGTTGTCAGAGCGGCTTGGCAGGATGCTCCCCATGCTCCTGACCCGTTCCGACCAGCGCCGTGACGACCGGCCCGCGCCTCCCGACGTCCGGGGCGACTTCGAGGTCCACCTGACCGTGGAGCCCGGAGCCGCCGAGGCGCTGGCCGCGTGGGCGCGGGGCCACGACGTGAAGTTCACCCACATCCTGCTGGCCCGCGGTGCGGCGCCCTCGCAGCCGATGCTCACCCTGCGCGCCGACGGCACGCTGGCGGAGGTCGCCGCGGTGACGTCCCGGACGGCCGAGGGGCTGGCCCGAGCCGGGTTCACCGTCCTGCGGGCGAAGATCGAGGCAGCGCCGTGGGCACACGGCGTCCCGGCCTCGGACGAGGACGCCGTGCCGCACGGAGCCGGCCGGTACTTCGAACACCACGTCAAGCTGCTGCTCCCGGGCCCGGTGCCCGAGGCGGACCACGCGGGCCTCGCCACCCTCACCGAGCTGGCCGTCCGGCACGGTGCGCACCTGTCGCGCAATCCGCGCCGGGTGCGCGCGGACGGCCGGTACGAGTGGTTCGTGACCCAGCGGTGCCGCTCGGTGGGCCTGGACACCGCGGGCCGCCGGCTGGAGGCGCTACTGCGGGACCTCGCCGCCGACGGCCGCGAGGTGGTGTCCGTGGAGCGCGAGTTCGTCGTCGTGGACAGCCACGAGGACCTGGACGCGGGATGGATCAGCGAGCACGGGCACGGCGCCCGGCCGTACGGAGACGGAGAAGGAGAGCAGGGATGACCGAGGGCAAGTCCCCGTCGCCGGTGGCGTGGGAGAACCTGAACTGGGGACCGTGGCAGGGCGTGGTGCTGCCCAAGCGGCCGCCGTCGGAGGACGTCCGTGAGGACCGGGACCTGCCCAGGACCATCCGGCCGGTCGACGACGAGGCGGTCAGCCAGCAGCCGGTCTTCGACCCCGCCCTCGCCGGGTACGCCCGGGCCCTCCGGCCCAGCGAGCCGGCCTTCGCCGACCCGCGGCTCGCCGAACGCTGGCTCGCCGCGCGGCGCGAGGCGCTGGCCACCGTGCTCTCCGCCGTCGCCGACTCGCCGTGGGCCGACCACCTGGTGCTGCGCGGCAGCGTCCTGCTGCGCGCCTGGTACGGCGAGCAGGCACGGGAGCCGGGCGACCTCGATTTCGTGGTCCGCCCGACGGACTGGGAGCTGGCCGACGAGCGCACTGGCCGGATGTTCCGGGAGCTCGCCGCCGGCGCCGAACGGCTCTCGGGCACCGTGCGGGTGCACGCCGACCAGGCGGTCAGCGACGAGATCTGGACCTACGACCGGGTGCCCGGGCGCCGACTCGTCCTGCCGTGGACGGCCCCCGGTGTCCCGGGCGGGTCGGTCCAGCTCGACTTCGTCTTCACCGAGCACCTGCCCGTCCCGCCGCAGCCCTACTTGCTCCCCGGCGTCACCGGCCCGCTGCTCGGCGCCACGCCCGAGCTCTCCCTCGCCTGGAAGATCCTCTGGCTCGTCTCGGACATCCACCCGCAGGGCAAGGACCTGTACGACGCGGTCCTGCTCTCGCGCACCGCCGAGGTCCCCTACGAGCTGCTCCGGGAGGTCTTCACCCAGTCCGACCCGAACTGCCTGTACTGGCCGGTCTTCCCGGAGCAGATCACCGGACTCGACGTCGACTGGGACGAATTCGCCAAGGACTACCCGCAGTTCGCCGAACCCGTCGAGGAGTACCCCGCGCAGCTCCTCGCCCGGCTCCACCCGACCTTCGTCGACCACGGCGAGTACGCGCTGCGCGCCCGCTGGCTCGCCCCGCTGACCGAGGAGCTGCGGCAGACGCTGGCGGACGCCGGCATGGACGAGGTCCAGCGGCGGATGTCCGGACGCCGCATGCTCCCGGACAACACCCTGGTGATCACCGGCGAGCTGCTCGGCGGGGACCTCGACGGCGCCCACCGCATCGTCTCCGGCCACCTCGGCAGCCAGGTGGACCGGATGACCCACCAGCTCGCGGAGGCCGCCGACCGCTACACCGCCGAACTCGCCGACGGCCACGGGACGGGAGGCGGTTCCGACAGCTGACACTGCCGCCTGACAGCCGCACGACCGACCGTCAGGACAGGCAGCCCGGCCGCCGGGGCCGCCGCACGAGAAGCGGCCCCGGTACGGCCGGTGCTGCGGCACGGCCTGTCCGGCGGCGCGGCCCGCTCCGCGGTCAGTCGATGTAGCCGGCCGTGCGGTAGCCGCCGCGGGCGGTGCGGTCCACCTCGTCGGCGCCCCAGGTGTGCGGCACGGCCAGCTTCCAGCGGGCGCGCAGGACGGCGTGCTCCTCACGGTTCCTGGTCACGTACCACTGCCCCATGCGGCACCAGGCCAGCGGCTCATCGGCCTCCGTGGCCACCGCCCGCACCAGCTGCGCCGCGTGCCGGGCCACCTCGCCCTCCAGCGCCTCCAGGTACTGGTTCATCCGGTAGGTGGCCTGGTCGCCGTGCTGGAACATGGCGTACTCCGAGCCGCCCGCCATGTGCAGCCGGCCGTGCTCCATGGCCACCTTGCCGCTGCGCACCACCTCGCCCTCCTGGGCCGTCCCGGCGATCCCGGCGTTGAGCCGGTCCAGCAGCTTGGCCTTCTCGGGGGTGGCCTCCGGGATCTGGCCGCCGCCCGTGCCGCCCTGCGCGGAGTACACCTCGTGCAGGTCGTAGTCCCCGGTGTAGAGGTAGCGCTTCCAGTGCGGATCGGCCTTCAGCTGAGTCAGCGCCGGGCCGCCGTCCTGCGTCCGCAGGTCGATCGGCACGTACTGCTCGCCCCCGGGCCCGGTCTGCACGATGCCCAGGTCCAGGACGGACTGGGGCGGGCGGTCGATCCGGATGCCGGCCAGGCCCTGCTCGTTCCAGTGGCCGACGAAGCCGCTCAGGTCCTGGGCCTGCAACCAGCGCAGCACCGTCGCCGGGTCGCCCTCGGCCTGCCCGGGCCCGGTGCCGTACTTCTTGCGGACGGAGGAGGGCTTGATGGACTTCTCCAGGATGGTGTGCGGCTTGGGCTTGGCGCCCTCCGCGATGCGCCGGATCGAGTGCTCCCCGGTCTCCCGCACGGCGATGGTGTACTTGTGCTTCCGGCACACCTCGGAGATGGCGGCCCAGTGGTCCTCCCACACGATGGTCCGCAGGTCGGCCGCCCGTCCGCCGGAGGCGGCCTGCCCGTCGGGCGTGGCGGCCTCGCAGATCCTCAGCACGTTGTTCTGGTCCAGCCGCACCCGGGGCCGGCGCGGGGCGGCCTGGTCGCCCGGTGCGCGCTGGAGTCCCACGGCCGCCCGGCGGTCGTCCCGTCCGGTGCCGTCCCGCTGCTCCGCGATCATGCGCGCCGTCGCCGCGTTGCCGACGGTGCGCTGCAGGGCCGCGGCGCCCCGCGCGGGCGCGTCCCCTTCGGAGCGTGCTCCGGTGCCGGGGCGCCGGGCCGGGCCCGCGTCGCGCTGAGGCTGCCCGGCCTTCTGCGGCTGTTCCCTCGAGTGCATGCTGCGACCTCCTCGGTCCCCTCCGTCCCTTTATACAAGGGGAGTTCGCCGATGCCGGAGGAAAGCTTCAGACGGTGCCCTCCCGGTCCGCCGCCCCGGGCCCGGAGGGCCAACCGGTCGTGCACTCCAGGACCCGGCCGTCGGCCGTGCCGACGAGCAGGCGGCCGGCCCCGGTGGCGGTGAGCGCGGTCGGGACGACGGGGACACCGGCGACGGTCAGCCGGTGGCGCCGGCGGAGGGCGCCGGTGCGGAGGTCGAGGGCCAGGAGTTCGCCGTCGCGGTAGGCGACGTGGGCGGTGTCCGGGTCGGTGTCGAGGTCGAGGGCGACGTGGTCGGTCCGGAACACCCAGCGCGGCGTGCCGTCGGTGCCCGAGCGGCGGACGACGAAGGAGCCGCCGGGCTGCAGCCCGTGGCCGCTGTAGACGGTGCCGGCGTACACCAGGTCGCCGTCGGCGGTCTCCACGCCCGGGCCGGGGAAGTGCGTCTCCCCGGGCTCCCAGGAGAACGGGAACAGGGGCTGGGGGGCCGCCCCGTCGGGGGAGCGCACCGAGAGCACGTACGGCTCCGTCTCCGGGCGGCCGGGCGGCGGGGCCTGGTTGACGTAGTCCCGGCTGCCGCGCCGGATCCGCAGGCGGTCGTGCACGTCGAGGTACGGGACGGTGCGGTGCCGGAGCAGCAGGCCGTCGGGGAGCGTGGTGCACCCGGGCTGCTCCGGGGCGTCGTCCTGGTCGCCCTCCTCGTCGTCCTCCTCGCGGGCGAGGGTGGCCAGGACCGCGCCGTCCGGTCGTTCCTCGACGGCGAGGACGTGCCGCCGGGGCTCCCAGTCCGGGCTCAGGGCGGAGAGCGCCCGGTTGGCCTCCTCGCGTCCGTCGGCCCGCGGGGCCGGGACCCGCGGGCCGGCCAGGTCGTCGAAGGTGAGCGAACGGGGCGCGGCGGTGCGCCAGTCGGGCCGACGTACGACGGCGACGTGGCCCTCGACGTGCGCCTTCCGGTCCTTCCAGTCGTCCGGCGGTGACATCAGCACGCGCAGGGCCTGGTCGTCGAGCCAGGTCAGTCCGAGGACCCTGCGGCCGAAGTCGTGCTCGATGAGCGAGGTGGTCGTGCCCGTCTCCCAGTCGAGCAGGAGCAGCTCGCCCTCGAAGAAGTAGCCGCCGTCGTACACGCCGGTGCCGACGGCGAGAAGGGGCGCGGTGGGGTGGAAGGCCAGCGCGTGCACCGGGAAACGCGTCCGGAGCACGGCCCGGCAGCCGAGGTCCCCCGTGCCGTACACCCCCACCGTCGCGGTTCGGGCGAACGCGCGCTCGCCCGCGACGGCGAGCAGGCCGCGCGCCTCGTCGGGCACGGCGAGGACGGGGCGGCCGACCTCGGCGAACGGGCGGTCGCCGAGGACCCGGAGGACGCGGACGGGGTGGAGCGGGGAGGTCATGCGGAGATTCTCCCAGTCGGCGGCGACGGTCCGCGGACGGGTCCAGCCGAGCGGGGCGGCGGCCGCCTCAGCGTCAACGTCGATTGACGCTTACCGTGCCCAGCGGGCCGTGTTTGCAAGGAAGTTGGCCGCTCCGCCCCTACCCTTGGGCCATGAAACAGCACATCGTCACGCTGGTCCTCGCGGGCCTCCTGCTCGGCATCGTCGCGTTCGGTGCCGGCTGGTTCGCGGCGGACTCCCGGCAGACCGCTCCGGCGCCGACCTACATCACGGTCACGCCGGAGCCGGTCGCCACCGGCGCGGTCTCGCCCCCGGCCTCGGCTGCCTCGGCAGGTAGCCGGTAGCGGGCGGCCGGTGTCCGGAGGCGGGGGCGGCCGCTACTGCCGGACCGCCCAGAACCGGTCGGCCATGTTGTCGTACGCGACCGACGCGGACAGTGACTCCGCCGGCTCCTTCCAGAGCATCTGCCACTGGCCGTCGCCCGGGTCGTTGTCCACGATCACCTCCAGACCGCGTGCCGTGTTCACCCAGCTGCTCGCCTGGTCGCGGAAGCCGTAGTCGGTGAAGTACACGGCGGCGTCCTCGTGGAAGAGGTTGAACTGGAGCCGGCGGCCGCCCCAGTTCCGGTCGGAGTAGAAGCAGTAGTAGGACGGCTCGCTGACCGGGGTGGGGCAGTGCTTCCAGTCCGGGCTCCGGACGGTGCGGCGGCGGTGGTCGCCGCTCCACGGCGGCGCCTGCGCCTGTCCGGGCAGTGGGAGCACCAGCACCGCTCCGTCCGGGAAGGTGATCTCGTTGGCGGCGGTCTGCCGACCGCCCTTGCCCGCGGCGAGCTGGGCGTCCACCGCCTGCTGCAGCACGTCGCGGTCGCCGTCGCTCAGGGAGGTGATGATGGCTCTCTGGTCCCCGGCCTGGCTGGGCGCGGCGGCGGCCTGCGCCCCGAGGGGAGCGACCAGGAGCACGAGGGCCCCGGCGGTACGGACGAGGAGTCGGCGGACTCGAGAGTGCGTCATATGCCAAACGTAGCCGCGCACATACCGCCGGTAACCTTGCTTTCTCGATCAGACGGCGCGTACGCGGCAGCGGTGCGCCGGTGCGTACGCGCCCCCGGATCGGGCGTGCCCGCGACCCGCTACCCGTCACCCGTCACCCGCTACCTGCTACCCGCTACGCCTCGCCGAGCGGCCCCCGAGGAGCACGGTCGGCGGGGCCCGGCACGAGGGGCGCGGTGACGCGCTGGGTCGGGGCGGTGCTGTCGTTGTCGTCGCTGTCGTCGTCGTCCGAGTTCACCGAGGCGGTGATCGAGCCCGTCAGCGAGGAGGCCAGGCCGAGGAGCAGGAAGAGGACGAGCAGGCCGCGCGCGGCACCGCTCAGGACCAGCGGGCGGGTGGCCGAGACCGGGCCCGCAGGCTCGCTGCCCGGCTCGTCGCCGAACAGGCGCTTGGGGTAGGCGGACGAGATCATCGTCAGATAGGCGGTGTAGCGCACCCGGTAGCGCAGGATCGCGGCCGTCGCCTCGTACAGCGGCTGTGGCATCCGGCCGAGGACCAGCACCACCAGCCAGAGGACGAACGACACCGTCCACCACCCCGCGTACACCAGGCCCTGCACGATCGAGGCCGGGACGACCAGGATGATGCGGAACAGCACGGCCAGCCGGTTCAGCTCGCCCGGCCGCAGCTCGACCTGCACCGGGTACTCGGGCACCTCGAACCGGAACGGCGGATAGCGGTCCACGGTGAGTATCAGGTACGCGGTGACGCGGGTGTCGTACGGGACGAACACGGTGAGGTAGTCCGCCACGAAGTCGGGCAGCCGGCCGAGCACCAGCGCGCCGAACCAGCCGACGACGGTGACGAAGAACGCCACCACCGACAGCACCCACACCACCACGAACTGGGGGATCAGCAGCAGCGCGCGCAGCAGCACCGTCCAGCGGTTCTGCGGGGCGGGCGCCGGCATGTCCAGCACCGGGAGCCACTCACGGCTGACGGGGGCGGGAGGAGCCTGCCACATCCGGGCCTCCACGGTCTCGGGACGACGGGACCCGGCCGTCGGGCGGCGACCGGGTGCCCTCCGAAGATCGCAGCACCCCGCCCGCGGCGCGCGCCACGCTGCGCCGGACGGGGCAGCCGCAGAAGTGGCGGGGATGCTCCAGCGGCTGTCAGGCGAGCTTCGCGCAGAGCGGTTCGGCGGAGCCGTGCCTGAGGGTCAGCGTCTTGTAGCCGGTGGAGCTGATGTCGATGGTGTAGACGCCGTCGACGAGGTAGAGGTCGCGGGGCAGGTTGCCGCCGTTCGGGCCGACGCCGAGCAGGACCGGGCCGTGGGCGTGCCAGGTCTGGGACCTGTCGGCGCGGTAGTCGACGACGGCCCGGCCGCCGGCGTCCGCGACGTACGAGGCGCCGGTCGTCGTGTTGGTGATCCGCAGGACGAGGGCGCCCCGGAAGGCGGCGCGCCGCACGGTGGTGCCGTCGGGGGCGTACTCCAGCACCCGCCGCTGCCCCTCGTCGACGACGGGCTCCAGGTGCACGGGGAAGTCGCAGCGGGAGCCGGCCGGGAGGTCGGACGCCGGCGTGGGCCACGCCTCCCACCCGCCCTGACCGGCGACGGCCCCGGGCGCGTCGGAGGAAGCGGCAGAGGAAGCGGCGGAGGCGGGCGGGACGGTCGCGGCGCCGGCCGGAGCGGCCGCCAGCCCGGTGACGGCGGCCAGCGCCGTGGCCGCGGCAGTGAGCAGGATTCGTCGCATGATCGGTCCTCCTGGCGAGATGTCGGACGTGCGGGGGCCCAGCCTGGCAGGCGCCCCCGACCGGATTCCCACCACGATCCCCGGGCCGCCGCCGCCCGAAGCCTCCCGCTGGGCGATCCGGGTCCCAGGCCTGTCCTCGGCCTCCGGGTGGGCGACCCCCCTTTCGAGGCGCCGTTCGGGGCCATGGCAGCATGGGCCGCATGACGACAAACCGAAAGGTCCATGCCGCGTAACCGGCCAGGACGGATCCGGGCCGGCCTCCCGCGCCGGCACCGTGAGCAGAACACCAAGACCATCATCGACGGGCTGTCCCCGCGAGTGCTGTCCGAGATCGCCCGCCTCGAGCGCACCCGCAACTACCTGGAGCCGGGCACGGTCGGCTGGGCCGTGCGCATGTGGAAGGAACACGTTCACCGGTCCGCGCGCGAGCTGTGGCACCACTACGAGCACGGCGACGTGCACGAGTACTGCTGCGGCAATCCCCTCCAGGCCCGTGCCGTCCTCGACACCTGCTTCAGGGCATGTCCCCTCGTGGTGCCCGCGAGCTCCGGAGAGTCATCGCCCACCTCGACGGTCAGCTCGATCGCCTCTCACTCCCGCCACCCCCAGCAGGGCCGTAAAGCGCAAGCCGAGGTCGGCGTTTGACGTGTCCGAAGCGTTCGACCATGAAGGCCTGCCGAGTGCGGGCACGTTCGCGGGCAGCGCGCGGCCGGCGGCGGCGCCGGTGCGGTTTGGCGACCTGTGGGGCCCGTCGGGCCTTCTGGTTCGCCCGTGCCGGCCGTCGCCGGATCGCGGGCTTTCCGATGCCTTGACGAACCCATGACACTGGCGGACCATCAAGCTGGCGCGCGCCGAACCTCCTCCACCGTCCCGCCCCCACGGACCCCCACAGGAGGACAGTCATGCGACTGCCCCGCCGAGGGAAGCCCGCCGCGGCCACCGCCGTCCTGCTGGCCCTCGCCCTCGCCACCCCGCTCACCGCCAGTGCCGCCGACACCGGCACCCCCGCCCCGTTCACCGTCGGTGCCGCCGACAACGACGGCGTGCGGCAGTACCGGCTCGACGGCCCCCGCACCGTCGCCGAGCGCACCGCCGTCGCCGCCACCGGTGCCTCCGTCGACGCCGTCCTGCCCGACGCGGTGGTGGTCACCGCCACCCCCGCCGAGGCCGCCCGGCTGCGTACGCTCGGCTGGTCGCCCGTCGCGCTGCCCGGTCCCCGCTACGGCGACGAAGGCGACGGAGGCGGCGCGGGCCTGGCCGGGCCGGAGTACGACTTCCCGCCGGCCGACTCCGGCTACCACAACTACGCCGAGGCCACCGCCGACATCGACGCCGTCGTCGCCGCGCACCCGGACATCATGAGCAAGCGCGTCATCGGCACCTCCTACGAGGGCCGGCCGATCGTCGCGGTGAAGATCAGCGACAACGTCGGCACCGACGAGGACGAGCCCGAGGTGCTGTTCACCGCCCACCAGCACGCCCGCGAGCACCTCACCGTCGAGATGGCGCTCTACCTGCTGCACGAGTTCGGCGACAAGTACGCCACCGACAGCCGCATCGCCAACGCCGTCAACAGCCGCGAGATCTGGGTGATCCCCGACCTCAACCCGGACGGCGGCGAGTACGACATCGCCACCGGCCGCTACCGCAGCTGGCGCAAGGACCGCCAGCCGAACTCCGGCAGCAACAGCGTCGGCACCGACCTCAACCGCAACTGGAACTACAAGTGGGGCTGCTGCGGCGGCTCCTCCGGCTCCACCTCCAACGAGACCTACCGGGGCAGCGCCCCGGAGTCCGCCAAGGAGACCAAGGTGGTCGCCGACTTCGTCCGCAGCCGGGTCGTCGGCGGCAAGCAGCAGATCACCGCCGCCATCGACTTCCACACCTACAGCGAACTGGTGCTCTGGCCGTTCGGCTGGACCACCGCCGAGACCGCCCCCGGCATGACCGCCGACGAGTACAACACCTTCGCCACCATCGGCCGGGACATGGCCGGCACCAACGGCTACACGCCCGAGCAGTCCAGCGAGCTCTACATCACCGACGGTGCGATCGACGACTGGCTGTGGGGCGCCCAGCGGGTCTTCGCCTACACCTTCGAGATGTACCCCGGCCCGAACGGCAGCAGCGGCTTCTACCCGCCCGACGAGGTCATCGGCCGCGAGACCGCCCGCAACCGCGAAGCGGTCCTGCGCCTGGTGGAGACGGCCGACTGCGTCTACCGCGCGATCGGCAAGCAGCAGCAGTACTGCGGCGTCTCCGCCTGAGCACCCGCCCTCGGCACGCGTGCTCCGCGTGCCACTGCCCGGCGCCGGCTGCGGGACCACCCCGCGGCCGGCGCCGGGCCGGCCAACTCCACGACGAAACAAACCAGTTGATCGACAAGCTGGTAGCTGCGTGACGGCTCCCCTCGCGGAACAGGCTCAGCCCCAGAACTCCCGCAGGGCGGCGTTGACGGCGGCCGGCTCCTGGGTGTGCGGGTAGTAGCCGGGCACCCGCAGGAGGCGGCCGTCGAGGGAGTCCGTGAGGGACTCGGCCACGGCCATGAGGGGGAGCCCCACGTGCTCGCGGTACGCGGCCGGTGCGTTCTCCCAGGTTCCGCAGATCACCAGGACCGGCAGGGCGGCGCGCCGGATCGGCTCCAGGGGGATCCGCGCCTCCCAGACGGGCCGTTCCCCCATGGAGGTGGCGACGGCACGGAGCCGGCGCGGCGTGGGCTCGGGCATGGCCATCCCCAGCCCCTCGGTGGACGCCCGCAGGTACTGCTCCGGCGTGACGTCGTCCGGGATGCCCGGGGCGCCGTCGCGCACCCGGTCGAGGAGTTCGGCGACGACCGGGTGGTGCGCGGCGGCGGTGAAGGCGGAGGGCTGGACGAGGGCGAGGGAGCGGACCAGGTCGGGTCGGCGCGCGGCGGCGATGAGCGCGGCGACGGCGCCGTTGCCGTGCCCCACGAGGTGGGCGCCGCCGAACCCCGCGGCGGAGGCCCCGTCGCCGAGAAGCCCCTCGATGTCCTGGGCGTCGACGTCGAAGTCGCTGCGAGCGGTGTCCGGGCTGTCGCCGTAGCCCCGGCGGTCCATCAGGAGGAGCCGCCGGCTGTCCGCGAGGGGCCGCTGCCCGGCGAACCCGTACGCGGGGTCGCTGCCCCAGGTGAAGATGTTGTGGACGAAGAGGGCGGGGACGGCCGTCGGGGCCGCCGGGGCCTCCGAAGCTGTCGGGGCGCGGCCTCCGCCGAGCCGGTCGCGGTCATCCCAGACGGTCACGTGCACGGCTGCCATGGGGCATCCTCCCGAAGCCGAGGAACGTCAACTCCCGTGAGCCTAGACCTCGATCCACTGCCGACGCCCGTGCCGGAGTGCCACGGGGCATCCTGCCGTGCGGCGTGGGGAGGCGTGCGCGTGCGCTGGGACTCGGCCTACCCGCCCGGTGTCCGGTAGATTCTGCGCCCGGTTGATCGGCACACGAAGTGGCCGGGTGCCGTGGGTTCGACGCAGGGGGGCGACGGGTGCGGAGCGGGGACGGGCGTGTGGGGGGTCTGCTGGAGTGCTGGCGGGCCGTTGAGTTGTTCAGTCCGCCGCCGATTCCGGAGGTGCCGCGGAAGCGTCGGTCTGGCCGTCCTCGGGCGTCGGACGCGGTCGTCGTCGATGTGACGCCGGCGGCCGGGCAGGCGGCGGTGCTGTTGCCGTGGGCGCCGGAGCACCCGGAGACGGCGGCGCGGCGGGCACCGCGGGGGATGGTGTGGCGGCACGAGGTGTACGGCGGGGTGTACGACCTGGAGCCGCTGCGCCAGGCGATGATCGCCGTGCTGCCGGAGGGGACCGACCCGGACCCGGGGGTGCCGGACGAGGAGTTGGTGCTGTCGGGGCGGAGCGCGATGTTCGCGCTGGTCCTGGACGAGCACGGGCGTCCGGTCGAGGACACCTCGGTGGTCTCCGCGTGCGGCTGGGCGGCGGGTCGGCTCTTCGACCCGGGGCCGTCGGTAGCCGGGTGGCTGGACGGGTTCGAGGAGCTGGGGGAGGCGTTCGAGGTCGCGGTGGGGCGGCTGACCGCCACGCCGATTCCGTACGCGCCGGGGCCCTCGCCGCTCCCGAACCCGGTGACCGTGGGGGAGGAGGCCGTCCGCGGCTGGCGGCAGCTGATCGCGGAGATCCTGGGCGGCGCGGCGGTGGCGGCGGTCGGTGCGCTGTTCGGCGAGGTCGCCGGGGCGGCGGTGCGCGGGGCGACGGAGCCGCTGGTGCGGCGCGTCGCCGACTGGTCGGCGGCCCGCCGTCCGGACGAGGAGAGCGCGGTGGGGGAGCCCGCGCCCGTGCCGCCGGAGCTGTCCGCTGACGAAGTGGCGCGGGACACCGGCCCGCGCCCGGTCGGGCTCGCCGACCTGGTCGCCCTGACCGCCCAGATCGCCCACCTCTGCGGCGTCGAGGAGCACCTGGACCCGCGGGTGATCCGGGTCCGCAGCCGGCTGGTCCACCGCCCGCGCGACCCGAAGGCCAAGCCCGCCGCCGCGCAGCCGTTCCTCAACAGCCTGCTGCCGCCCGACCTGGCCCGGGTCCGCGCCGCGCTCGACGACGGCCTCGGCCCGGCGCTGGAGGCCTACCTGACCGGCCGCCGGGACATCCCGGTCGGCGCCCGCACCGATCTGCGCGAGGACCGGCTCACCGTCCTCGACGGCGTCCACCCGGCCCTCGTCCCCGCCGGGCGCTGGCCCGCCAAGGCGCGGTACCCGCTCGCGCTCAGCCAGCAGTTCGCGGTCGACCGCATGCTCGCCGCCCGCACCACCGCGGACGCCGACGCCGGCGGCCTGTTCTCCGTCAACGGCCCGCCCGGCACCGGCAAGACCACCATGCTGCGCGACCTCGTCGCCGCCCTCGTGGTCGAACGCGCCGCCGTGATGGCCGGCTACCGGCGGCCCGAGGAGGCGCTCGTCGGCCGCCCCTGGCGGGGCAAGGACCGCCAGGGCGTCCACGCGCGCTTCGTCTCCGCCCTCGACCCGCGGCTGACCGGCCGCGAGATCGTGGTGACCTCCTCGAACAACGGCGCCGTGGAGAACATCACCGCCGAACTGCCCGGCGCCGACGCCCTGGACGAGCACTGGCACGACGGCCCCGACCACTTCTCCGACCTCGCCTCCGCCCTGCTCGGCGGTGCCCCCGCCTGGGGGCTGGTCGCCGCCGTGCTCGGCAACAAGTCCAACCGGACGAGGTTCACCGAGCGCTTCTGGTGGGGCCGGCTGCCCGAGGACGAGACCGCCGCCCGCGACGCCGCCGGGCTCCCGCCGCTGCGCGGCATGAACGCCGTCCTCGGCGACTGGGTCCCGCCCAGCGTGCCCAGACCGGCCCGCACCCCGAGCGACCGCCGCGCCGCCCCGGGCACCGGTACGGCCGAGGCCACGACCGCACCCGCCGCCGCACCCACCGTCCCCGCCACGCCCGCCGCCCCTGCCCAGCCCGTCCCCTCCTGGCCCGAGGCCGTCGCCGCCTTCAAGGCCGCCCAGGCCGAGGTCGAGCGCCTGCGCGCCGAACGCGTCCGCCTCGCCGCCGCCCTGGCGGAGACGGCCTCGGGCGAGGCCCAGCACCGCCTCGACGCCCTGCGCGCCGCCATCGCCCGCGCCGACGACCGCGCGGCGGCCGCCGAGGCCCGCCAGGCCGCCGCCGGCACGGCCGTCGAGGCAGCCCGCACCGCCACCCGTGGAGCCGAGGCCGCCCACCGGACCGCGGTCGAGCGCGTCCCCCGGGCCCGCGAGGCCCTCGCCGACGCCCGGGCCGCGCTGGCCGCCGCCCGCGAACACGCCGACGGGCACCGCCGGCAGGTCGACGTGCTGACGGCCCTGCACGACGAGCCGCCCGGCGCCCAGCCGGGCCTGCGTGCCGGGCTGCGCCGACTGCTCCGGAGCGGCGCCGAACGCGAGGCCGCCGAGCAGCACCGCGAACAGAGCCGGGGCGAACTCCTCGCCCAACTCGTCCAGCAGCGCACCGTGTTGGAGGCCGCCCACGCCCACATCGCCCGCTGCGCCCAGGCCGAGGACGTCGCGGCCGGCCTGGACGCCCGCTCCACCTCGGCCGTCACCGAGGCCGAGGCGGCCGCCGACCGCGCCCGCGCCCAGGAGGCCGCCGCCCGCGCCGCGGAGTCCACGGCCCGTACGGACGCCGAGCGGGCCCGGCAGGAGGCGTGGGCCGCCCGGCGCGAACTGGAGGGCGCCACCGCCGAACTCGACGCCGCCCACCGGGCCCTGCGCGCGGCCGCCGCCGACCTCCCGTCCCTGCCCCTCGACTGGCCGCGGCTCCCCGACCACGAGCAGGAACTCGGCGCCCCCTGGGCCGACGAGGCCTGGAGCACCGCCCGCAGCGACCTGTTCCTGCGCGCCCTCGACCTGCACCGCGCCCTCGTCGCCAACACCGCGAAGCGGATCCGCGGCAACCTCCAGGTCCTGGTGGAGCTCATGGCCGGCAACAGCGGGCCCGTCCCCGAGGAGCAGGTCCTGCACGCCTGGCAGACCCTCTTCCTCCTCGTCCCCGTCGTCTCCACCACCTTCTCCTCCATCGGCAGCATGTTCGCCCGCCTCGGCCAGGGCTCCATCGGCTGGATCCTCGTCGACGAGGCCGGCCAGGCCACCCCGCAGGCCGCCGTCGGCGCCCTCTGGCGGGCCCGCCGCGCCGTCCTCGTCGGCGACCCGCTCCAGCTCGAACCCGTCGTCACCATGCCGACCGCCCTGCAGCGCCGACTCCTGCTCGCGTACGGCGTCGACGAGGAATGGCTGCCCTCGGCGACCTCCGCCCAGGCCGTCGCCGACCGCGTCAACCGCTACGGCACCTACCTGCCCGCGCCCACCGGCGCGGAGGAGGACACCGTCTGGGTCGGCTCACCGCTGCGCGTCCACCGCCGCTGCGAGGAGCCCATGTTCACCGTCAGCAACGAGGTCGCGTACGGCGGCCTCATGGTCCACGGCACCCACCCCCAGCCCTTCCCCGACCCCGACCACGACGGCCTCCTCCCCAGCCGCTGGCTCGACACCCCCGACCCCGACCGCCCCGCCGACGCCCCCTGGGGCGAACGCGACCGCCGCGCCCTCACCTTCCTCCTGGGCCGCCTCGACCACCACGGCGTCACCGTCGAACGCCTGCGGATCATCGCCCCCTTCCGCGCCCTCGTCGCCGAAGCCCGCGAAACCTGCCGCACGCTCCCCGGCTGGACGGCCGAACTGCTCGACGAGCGCTGCGCCACCGTCCACAAGGCCCAGGGCAAGGAGGCCGACGTCGTGATCCTGCTCCTCGGCGCGGGCCGCCCCGGCGCCCGCAACTGGGCCGCCGGCACCCCGCACCTCCTGAACGTAGCCGCCAGCCGCGCCAAACGCCGCCTCTACGTCATCGGCGACCGCGCCCTGTGGGCCCCGCTGCTCCACTTCGACGTCCTGGCCGCCGAAGTCCCCGCCTACGACCACGTCCACGACCGCGCCACCTGGCCCCTCGACGGCCCCGCCGGCTGACCTCGGCACCTGCGGGGAGGAGACGGACGTGCGGGCGCGGGGGGGGGGGGGGGGCGCGCGGGGCCGGGGGGGGCGCCCCCCCCCCCCCCCGCCCCCCCCCCCCCCCCCCCCCCCCCCC